>DASUDW010000044.1:0-17587 GCA_036275415.1 Chitinophagaceae bacterium
ATTGGCATGCTTGTGCTGGTAGGCGGCTTTATCCTCTTTATGATATTGCACCAGCGAAAGATTTCCCGCTTTAATAAAAAAATACAGGAAATAGAAGCCGAACACCAGAAACTGCTGCTGAGGGCCTCCATCAAACTGCAGGAAGAGGAAAGACAAAGACTGGCCGCCGACCTGCACGATGATGCAGGCCCCCTGCTGGCCACTGCCCGGCTGTACCTGAACGAAAACCTGGTCAACCAGGATAAGTCCACCCAGTTGCAATCCATCTTCCAGGCCAGGCAAATCATTGATGATACCATTCAACTGGTGCGCAACATCAGCCATAGCCTGATGCCGCCTACCCTCAAGAACTTCGGCCTCGAGTCGGCCATCAACGACCTTTTCCAGAAGATCAGCGGCTCCGGCATGATTAACGCCAGCAGCCGCTTCCACGAATACAAGGAAAGGCTCAAAGAAGAAAAGGAGCTCATCCTCTTCCGGGTAGTGCAGGAACTCATCAATAATATTCTGAAGCACAGCAATGCCAGCTTCATCCACCTTACACAGAACATACACGAAAAAAAATTCTACCTGCGCATCCACCACGACGGCAGGGGCATTGTTCAGGAAGATTTTGAAAAGCTCAACAAAAGCAATATCGGCCTGGGCCTTAAAAATATTACCAGCCGACTGCGGGTAATACAGGGCAAGATCGTTTTTGAAAAAGATATTTCACAAACCTATTACAAGGTAACCATCGAGCTGCCGCAAGACGAACCGTACGAATAATGCTGATGAGTTAATAAGTTGAAGTGCCGGAAAGGGTGCAGGGCTAACCGCTTGCAGCCAGTTAACTTATTAACCGGTAAACTTGTTAACTTTGGTATAATCTGATAACTATGAGTGTCATTAAGGTAGCCATTGCCGATGATCATAAAATTTTCCGCAAAGGGGTCATCCTCTCCCTTCGCCCTTATTCCAATATCAAATTTGTGCTGGAGGCCGAAAACGGCCAGGAACTGCTGGATGGTTTACCCGAAGCAGCCCCTGATGTGGTGATCATGGACCTTCGCATGCCCGGCAAGGATGGCATTGAAGCTACCAAGACCATCAGCAAACAATTTCCGCAGGTAAAAGTGCTGGTGCTGAGTATGTACGAAGATGAACGCTTTGTGTACCACCTGATGGAAAACGGCGCCAATGGCTACCTGCTGAAAAATGCTGAGCCCAACGAGATACGCCGGGCCATTATGGAAGTATATGAAAAGGGTTATTACCTCAATAATTTTGTGAACCGCATACTGCTGAAAAAATCACACTCCCGTCAAAAAGTAGTGCCCTCCCTCAACAGCGAGATCACCCTTACTGATAAGGAAAAGGATGTACTCCGCTTCATCTGCATGGAGTTTACCGCTGCAGAAATAGCTCAAAAAATGGAGATCAGCCCCCGCACTGTAGAGGCCATTAAAGACCGGTTGATGGAAAGGTTTGGCAGTAAAAACACAGCAGGCCTCGTTTTCTTCGCCGTAAAGAACAACCTGATTGATTAAACTGGTTGCTGGTTACTTGTTGCTTGTTACCGGATGCTGGTAATTGGTGAAGTAACAGTCATGAAGCCTGAAGTATTTAGCTTGCAACCTGAAGCTTGCAGCTTATAAAAACAGCTTTCTTAAAACACTATCTCCGGCACATCGCCTTCTATAAACAATTTTCCGGCTGTTTTAGCCTTTATTTCTTCTACCGACACACCGGGAGCCCTTTCCAGCAACTGAAAGCCATGGGGCGTTACATCCAGCACAGCAAGGTCGGAAACAATCTTCTTCACACAGCGGAGTCCGGTGATGGGCAGGGTGCATTCCGGCAAGAGTTTGGACTCCCCTTTGGGGTTGGTATGCATCATCGCCACAATAATGTTTTTGGCGCTGGCCACCAGGTCCATGGCGCCACCCATTCCTTTTACCATTTTGCCGGGTATCTTCCAGTTGGCTATATCACCGTTATCACTTACCTCCATGGCACCGAGAACGGTAAGGTCTACCTTGCCCGCCCTGATCATGCCAAAGCTCATGGCCGAATCAAAAAACACCGAACCAGGCACGGTGGTAATGGTTTGCTTTCCGGCATTGATGAGGTCCGGGTCTTCGTCCCCTTCAAACGGGAAAGGCCCCATACCCAGCAAACCGTTCTCACTTTGCAGCACCACATCCATACCCGCCGGTATATAATTGGCCACTAATGTAGGGATACCAATTCCCAGGTTTACATAATAACCGTCCCTCAGTTCCCTCGCTATCCGTTGCGCTATTTGTTCTTTGCTTAATGCCATATCATTAATTTGAAATTTTGAAAATTAAACAACGTCTCCTGGCTATCCCGTATATCCTCCTCCAACTGCCATCTATTTCATTTTCCCATTATCAATTCTCCATTTCCCTATTTTCTATTCTCCTCTATCCATGCTCCACTACTTCTTCCTCACCGTCCGTTGCTCTATTCGTTTCTCATAATTATTTCCCTGGAAAATGCGGTGTACATAAATGCCCGGCGTATGGATATGGTTAGGATCCAGTTCACCCGCAGGCACCAGTTCTTCTACTTCTGCAATTGTTACCTTACCGGCCATGGCCATCAGCGGGTTGAAGTTGCGGGCTGTTTCCTTAAAGATCAGGTTGCCCGATGTATCACCTTTCCAGGCTTTTACAATGGCAAAATCGGCTTCAAAGGCATATTCCAGCAGGTAGTCTTTACCGTTAAAATTCCGCAGCTCTTTGCCTATGCCTACTTCTGTGCCCGCACCGGCGGGTGTATAAATAGCCGGCATACCATATCCCGCAGCAAGGCAGCGGGTAGCCAGGGTACCCTGCGGTATCAGTTCCACTTCCAGTTCACCGCTTAAAAGCTGCCGCTCAAACTCTGCATTCTCTCCCACATACGATGAGATCATTTTCTTCACCTGCTTCTGCTGCAGCATCAGCCCGATACCGAAATCATCAACCCCGGCATTATTGGAAATACAGGTAAGCTGCTTTACGCCTTTTTTTACCAATGCGGCAATACAATTTTCGGGTATGCCACACAGCCCGAAACCGCCCAGCATCAGTACGGCGCCGTCTTGAATATCCCGGATAGCTTCATCGGCGCCTGCAACAACTTTATTCATATAGTAAATTTTGTCGGTGAAATTTATCACAAGTTACCTGCCCCTGCTCAATTTTTAAGGAGAATATTTACCGGCATGCCAAAAAGAAAACAGCGATCACTGCAGTTCCATATTTTTCCGGATACGGGGCTTCAGGGTATCAGCTTTTACCGGTACGGTATCAGCAGCCGATTGTTGCTGAGGGACTACCGGCGGCTGTACCGGCGCTGTAGGTGCGGCTACGGGTGCGGCAACAGGCCGGTTGATGGAATCCATGATGGCCTTCAGTTGCTCCGGGTGGTCTTTATAATAGGTAAAACTCCGGCTGAATTCCTCACCGCTTATCTGGTGCAGGGCAAATACCTGCCGGTATAATTTTACACTTTCTGTATCCGCTTTCTTGCTGCTGTCTTTGTTGAGCACATAATCAGAAAGAAATTTATCGGCCCGCATCAGGTCCCACAGTACAGCCTGCATCTTGTCAGGCGGCAATACTTTTTCCTTCCGGCTGCCGCAGGATAAAAAAAGAAACATCAGCAAACCGGTGACAGCAAGGATCCTCATTTCAGTTCTTTATAGACTTGTGCATGGGTGATGTCGAGACGGGTCAGAAGTTCTGCCGCCCTTGTTTTCGTTTCGCCGGTGGCCTTGCTGAATACTTTTACCAGTTCATTGCTTTTCCCCTGGAAAAAGAACTGCATGATCATGGAATTGGGGTTTTCTGTATTGACCGTATTCAGGAAATTGAGGCAATTGAGGATACCGCTACGGCCGGCGTCCTCATTTTCAAAGAAGAGGTCCATACCCGAACGATAGTAGGCATAGATGGCATCATGTACCAGTGCATAGCGGCTGGTGTTCAGGTTTTCAGCCAGCCAGTACCGGTTGCGAAGGCTTTCAAATGACTTCCATCCGCTGATATCGCGGCTTTCGGGTGCATTGTTTACAATGTTCCAGGCCCGCTGAAAATATATGTCACCGCCGCGGGCAGCATACGAACCATAATCGAACCCCAGGATGATGTTGATATAATAAGCCAGCACGGCTGTCAGGTTGGCTACCAGGGGGTCATTGCCCTGCACCCGGTTTTCATTGAACTCCACCGGCTGAAATTCGATGTATTTGAAAACTATATTATCATCAATGTAGTTGATGATGGGGGAGTCATAAGTGGTATTATATATCGGGCGGGCAGCCTGCACCGTTAGTTTGCCCTTGTATAGGTTATTACCGAGGTCCTGGTCAATGGTGAGCAGAAAATTGCATTGCACCTTTTCGTTGGGCTGAAATACATCACTGGTCCAGCGGCGGCTGTTCAGGAAATTGGTTACGGCAGTTTGCAGGGTTTGAAAAACTTTACGGTCTACCTGGGTACTTACTTTACTGGCAATTACCGTAAAACGGGCCTGCAGTTCCTGGGCCTCGCCGCTCAGCAGGATAAATGAAAGCAAAAGAAAAATCGAAAATTTTTTATACATAGTATAACCGGATTATAGTATCGGCAATGTCTCTGGCAGCGGCTGCTTTGGGCCGGGTATCAAACGCAAACCGCTGGCCGCTTTTATCGAAAATAGTGATCTTATTGGTATCATGCCCAAAACCTGCTCCGGGGTCATTCAGTGAATTCAGAACGATCATGTCTGCATTTTTACCGGTAAGTTTTTCCCGGGCATATTGTTCTTCATTATTCGTTTCAAGGGCAAACCCTACCAGTACCTGCTTTGCCGTTTTTTGTTCGCCAAGGCTTTTCAAAATATCACGGGTCTTTTGCAGGGCTAGTTCCAGTTCAGCTTCTTTCTTTTTGATTTTGTGGTCGGCAACCGTTGCCGGTGAATAATCAGCCACAGCCGCCGCCATTACAGCCATATCCGCTGCAGGAAATATGGCCTGGCAGGCATCATACATCTCATTAGCGGTTGTCACCCGGTGCACTTCCACACCCGGCACAAAGGAAAAAGTTGACTGCACAGGGCCCAGCACCAGCTTTACAGCGGCACCTCTTGCTGCCAGTTCATTGGCAATGGCAACACCCATTTTACCGGATGAATGGTTACCGATAAAACGAACAGGGTCTATGGGTTCGTATGTAGGCCCGGCAGTTACCAATGCTGTTTTACCGGTCAATGGTTTAGGCAAAAAAAAATGCGTTTGCAGGTAATCCAGGATAACCTCCGGTTCTGCCATTCTGCCTTCGCCATGTAGTCCGCTGGCAAGGTCCCCTTTCTCTACAGGTATAATGGAGTTTCCAAAAGATGTGATCTTCGCTAAGTTTTCTTTTGTTGAAGGATGGTGCCACATATCCTCATCCATGGCAGGCGCTACCACTACCGGGCAGGTGGCAGAGAGATAAGTGGCCAATAAAAGGTTATCGCAAAGGCCGTTCGCCATTTTGGCCAGCGTATTGCAACTAAGCGGTGCAATGAGAATCACATCGGCCCAACGGCCCAGCATCACATGGTTAGACCAGCTTTGCTCATCAAATAAATCCTGCAACACGGGGTTTCTGCTGAGGGTGGATAAGGTAAGGGGGGTTACAAAATCCTTTGCAGCAGGTGTCAGTATCACTTTTACCTCGGCACCCAGCTTTACCAGCAGCCGAACAAGATGAATGGCTTTATAGGCAGCAATACTACCTGTAATGCCCAATAATATTTTCTTACCTGCCGGCATAGACTGTAAAAATACCATTTACTGGTTTAAGGCCATAACATAGTTATTAAAACCCCCGTTAAAATAAAAAAGCGACGGCATGGCGTCGCTTCGGGTAATAAGGATAACTATTTTTTTAGCTGAAGAGTTCGTCTTCGCTTTTGCGGAAGTAAACCTTGTCATCCATAAATTCCTGGCAGGCCAGCAATGCAGGATTCGGCATCCTTTCATATGCACGGGAAATCTCGATCTGCTCCTTGTTTTCATGGATTTCTTCCAGGCTGTCGGTATGGCTGGCAAACTCTTCCAGTTTGTTGTGCAGCTCTTCCTTCAGGGAAATATTGATCTGGTTGGCCCTTTTGCCAATGATGGAAATGGACTCATACAGGTTTCCTGTTTTTGCCTTGATATCATCAAGGTTTTTTGTTTCCACATTATTGGTGATGCCTGCACTAAGCTGACGCCTTAATTTACTCATTGCTTATAATTTTTAATGTTGTTTTGCGATAATGCCAAAAACTCATCGGCTTCTTTTTTATACTTACTTTCCGGAAAGCGGTCAGTAAAATCATAACATTCTGAAACTACCTGCTCATATCGTTCCGCTTTCTTTTCTTCAATACTCATTTCAGCGAAGCGGTAATATGATTTTATGATCATCAGTTTATATTCATCCGCCCTTGAAGATTCAGGATAGTTGTTCAGCAAGGTAGTAAAGGCCACTCCGGCTGCCCTGAACTGTCCGATATCATAATATAAAATAGCCGATTTAAAATCCTTCGTTTCCAGTTTTGTCCGGCATTGATCAATAATCTCAGTAGCTTCCTTATTCCGAAGTGAACCGGGATGTGTATTGATGAAAACCTGCATCATGCCTATTGCTTTCAGGGTACTGGTCTGGTCCAGTTCCGGCTTGGGGGATTGTTTATAGAAGGAATAGGCCCTCATATAATCCACCTCCTCGGCCTTATTACTGTTCGGAAATATCTCGAGGAAACTCTTGAACAGGTTCTCCGAGTTCATGTAATCAGCCTGGTAATAGGCGCAATAGGCATACTTGTAATAAATATCTTCAAACTCTTTGCCGGTTTTATAATAAGGCATCACATCCTCATACACCTGCTGGGCCTTGTTGTATTTTTTCTTGACAAAGAACTGTTCCGCAACCCGTAATTTAAAAGCCGGATCAGGATTCTTCAGGATCTTGCTGATGCTTTTTGAATTGTTTTTGGCGCTTTTCTTTTTGGAAAAAAGCTTACCGCCACTACAACTACCTAAAAAAACAACCGCAATAAGTAACCAGCTAAATCTCATAAAGGTGTGCAAAGTTAACAGTTAGCTACAAATCTTATTTAAAAAAGATTTTCCGGCAATTATATTCAGTTAAGGTTTTCATAAAGGATTGTGGCTGAGTTACCTATAAAAAAACCCCGCGGGAAGCGGGGCTTTTTAATATATGAATCATCTTAAATCTTAGTTCTTGCGCAGGTTCGGGTGAGGAGGAGCCACGTTGTTAGGTCCGTCTTCGCCTTCAGCGGCAGCACGGAGGTCAACCGTATTGCAATCGCCACCTTCCTGTCCATAGTTGAAGATGAAGCGATCAGGGCTGATACCTTCTTTGTCAACCATGTAATTGATTACTGCATTAACATGATCCCAGCTCAGCTGCTGTTCTTTCTTGTTTGAAGAACAATAACCGATTACCACAACTTTACAACCGGGTGTATTTTTCAATTTAGCAGCAACAGTAGCCAGTACAGCTTTAGCATCATCACTCAGTTTGTTAGAGTTTTTGGCAAAGCTAACACTAGGCAGAGGGCCGAGCTTTTCAGCACATGTTTTCTCTTCAACCGGGGCAGCTTTACAATCATCTGGGCAAGGACACTTACCAACACCGTCAGCATCAACTGGCTGGCAATAAGTAGGTGTAATAAGTTGCTTATCCTTACAATCAGGTACGCCATCACCATCAGTATCTTTAGAAACACCATGGCTGTCAACAGGGCATCCTGCGGGAGTTTGCTCCTGGTCGAACTGGTCAGTAACACCATCACCATCACTGTCAGGCAGTACTGGCTTGGGCAGACGCATCAGGCGGGGGTTGCGGATTTCGCTGTAAGCATAATCCAGCGGGTTCAGCCACCAAAGCGGCTCAACAGATTTTGCACCCAGGTTGATATTCAGACCTACACTCAGGTAGTTGTAAGAATCAAAGTCACGGGTCAAAGCAGCATCTCCCAACGCATGTTCTTGCCAGCGCTGACCATCCAACAGGTCATCTTTAATGAATGTCCAGCGGTCTTCGATAGCCAGGTTCAGCCTGTTATTAAGTTTGAATGCTACACCTGCACCAACAGTACCGGAAGGCTTAAATGTCTTACCGAATAATTTCGGACGACGGGCACCCTGATTTTCAGCAGGAGTTTCGTATGTATCATCCAGCAGGTTCTTCAGAGCCTTATAAGTGTCTTTTCTTTTCTTATACTCATCAGTTGGGGTGATAGAGGCAAAATTATACAACTGGTTACCGTTCACTCCTTCATTCAGGGCATTGATCTTGGTATCATATACCGATCCGCCTACACCGGCAAAACCATAAAGGTTAAATCCGGTTTTAGACTTGTGAAAACGAATGTTGTTCAGTGTAATTACACCCTGCAGTGAAAGATCCTGCACATTGGTTTTGTAATTGTAATAAATGAACTCCGTAGGAGTATTGGCAGGGGCGCCGTAATACTTGGCTTTGGAAGAGATCATTGTCAAAGGACCAGGAGAACCGGCCAATACTACAGGTGCAGAATAAGAAGTGGCTGCAGATCCGTTTTGAGCCCATGCAGGGTTCTTACCATAGTTGTAAGAACGGCTGAAACTGTAACCTTTACCAATACCATACATGTACTCTAATCTCAGTGAGAAAATGTAACCAAATGCTTTACGCACATGGGCGCCAAAACCCGGAGAAAAGAATTTTGCCGGCATATCACCGCTTACCTGGAATAAACCACCCTTGATACCAATTTCCCATTGGTTACGGGGTTTAGCCGGGAAGTTGTACGTCCCGTTTAAGAACTCAGTATGCTGAGGCATTCTCCTGTCGGGAATAACAGAGGAATCTTTTACGTCATAACTGGCTCCCACTCTTTGGGAAAAACCAGCAGACGCTAACAGACAGAACATGCCTGCGAACAATAAAAATTTTTTGCTTGCCATAACTAAGGATTAAGATTTGTGAACAATGTCCTAAATAATTGCAAAAATAGAGAACGAGGGGCAATTACCAAATTTTTTAATGACAAATTACCCGTTTTTCCCTGTTATTTTCAATTACTTAGTCAATTTATGAGGTCTTTTAGCTGCTCCCCTTTCTAATTATTTTTTTGCTCGTAAATTGCCCCTCTTATAACAATGATTTTTAATACACAGATTATCAGTAAGGAACTGGATATTTTCCAGGCCCGCTTTAAAGAAGCCGTTAAAAGCAATGCCCCGCTGCTTGACCGCATTATGCGGTATATCGTAAAAAGAAAAGGCAAACAGTTAAGGCCCATGTTCGTATTGCTATCCGCAAAGCTAAACGGAGAAGTAAATGAACCCGCCTATCGGGCAGCCTCACTGGTAGAAATACTGCATACAGCCACCCTCGTCCATGATGATGTGGTGGACGATTCCATGGAAAGAAGGGGCTTTTTCTCCACCTATGCCCTCTGGAAAGCTAAGGCCAATGTGCTGATTGGCGATTACCTGCTTGCCAAAGGCCTTTTGCTCTCACTCGACCACAACGATTACCGCATCCTGCATATCCTTTCCGATGCAGTACGAAAAATGAGCGAGGGGGAATTGCTGCAACTGGAAAAGGCCAGGAGCCTGAACCTGAAAGAGGATATTTATTACGAGATCATCCGCAATAAAACCGCCTCCCTGCTGGCCTCGGCCTGTGCAGCAGGTGCCTGGAGCACCAGCAACGATGAAATACGTACTGAAAAAATGCGGCTCTTCGGGGAAAAGACGGGAATGGCCTTCCAGATAAAAGACGACCTGTTCGATTATGCCAGCGAAAATGTGGGCAAGCCTACCGGCAATGACATAAAAGAAAAAAAACTGACTCTTCCGCTTATTTATACCCTGAACAATACTGATAAGGAAACACGGAGAAAGATCATATATATCGTCAAAAACAATAATAACGAAAAGCAAAAAGTGCAGTGGGTAATTGATACTGTAGAAAAAACAGGCGGCATCGAATATGCGAAAAAAAGAATGAATGAATTTAAAGAAGAAGCTCTTGCCATCCTGCAGGAATTCCCTGAATGCCCATCACGCCAAGGCCTGCACGACCTGGTATTATACGTAACCGACAGGAAATACTAAGCCCACCAATGGAAAAAAGATGGAATATACTTGCCGGTGCAGATGAAAAGGCCCGGCAACTGCAAAATGAACTGAAAATTCATCCTTCCCTATGTAAAATACTGGTGCAACGGGGTATAGAAACATTTGATGCTGCTAGGAATTTCTTCCGGCCATCCCTCAATGACCTGCACAGCCCCTGGCTCATGAAAGATATGGACAAGGCAGTTGACCGTATCATTTCTGCTATCAACAGCAATGAAAAGATACTGGTGTTCGGGGATTATGATGTTGATGGCACTACGGCCGTGGCCAGCATGTTTCTCTTCCTGAAAAAAATACATTCCCGGCTTGATTTTTATATACCCCACCGCTACCGTGAAGGATACGGGGTCAGCAAAGCAGGTATCGATTTTGCGAAAGAAAATGGCTTTACCCTTATCATTTCACTGGACTGTGGTATAAAATCTGCGGATCTAATTGCCTATGCAAAAGACCTGGGTATTGAATTCATCGTTTGCGATCACCACCTGCCTGATAAAATTCTTCCGCCTGCTGTAGCCATTCTGAACCCTAAACAAACAGATTGCCCCTACCCCTTTAAAGAACTCTGCGGTTGCGGCGTTGGCTTCAAACTAATGTGTGCCGTGGAGGAAAAAATGCAATTGCCCGCAGGCACTGCATCCGAACATCTGGACCTGCTGGCCACCGCAATAGCGGCCGATATAGTGCCGGTAAGCGGTGAAAACAGGATACTTGCCTTTCATGGTTTGAAAAAAGCCAATGAAAACCCGAATAAAGGAATAAAAGCCCTGACAAAACTCAGCGGTTTGGTGAAGGAACTGCTGATCAACAACCTTGTCTTCATGATTGCCCCCAGGGTAAATGCAGCCGGCAGAATGGATGATGCCACCAAAGCAGTCCGTATGTTCATCGCAGAAACGGAAGAGGAAGCATTGCACTATGCAGAAATGCTACACAGTGACAACAGCGATCGTAAAGAAGCAGACAGCAGTATAACGGAAGAGGCACTGGAACTCATTAGCAGTAAACCGGAATGGATCAACCGAAAATCAACACTTGTCTTCCAACCACACTGGCACAAAGGGGTTGTTGGCATTGTTGCTTCCCGGCTGATTGAATCCTATTACAGACCAACAATCGTTTTGACCAAATCCGGCGATTACGCTGCAGGCAGTGCCCGCAGTGTACCGGGATTTAATCTGTACGAAGCCATACATGCCTGCCGTGAACACCTGCTGGGTTACGGAGGTCATTTTGCCGCCGCAGGCATGACATTGGAACTAGATCAGGTAGACGCTTTCCGGGAAAAATTTGAAGCCGTTGTGGCATCTACCATCGATCCTCAATTACTCATTCCGGAGATCATCATTGATGCAGAAATCTCATTCAAAGATATTCGTCAGCCCTTCTATGACATACTTTGCCAGATGGAACCCTTTGGACCCGAAAACATGCGGCCCGTTTTTATCAGCAGGAATGTAACAGATACCGGCTGGTCCAAAATTGTAAAAGAAGAACATATCCGCTTTTCACTGAAACAAGATAACTGTGTACTTACCGGCATAGCTTTTAACATGGCTGCAAAATTTCACCTGCTGAAGCAAAAAAAACCAATGGATGTAGTTTACAAACTTGATCTGAACGAATGGCAGGACAGTAAGACCCTGCAGCTCCGTGTTGTAGATATCAAGCTATCGGAATAACATGTGGTTCACTTTGGTTTTCTGCCTTACCTTTATTGTTTCAACATCCCGACATGAAAAAATTAGTAGCACTGTTTATTGCGATCTTATTATTGCCGCCGTTGGCCAAAACCCAAAGCACTCCTTCTACACTGGATGTAATAAGCTGGAACGTTGAATTCTTCGGGGCACCTTATAACAGCGGCCCTTCAGACAAAGACCTGCAGGAGGTAAATGTTAAAAGGCTGATGCGTTATTTCAATGCTGACCTCTATGGTTTGCTGGAAGTAGTAGATACTATGCGACTGAGAAGGTTGGTGGATTCTCTCGGTAATACCGAATTCGCTTATGTAGTGGCCCCCTATTGCAGTAATAATACCACCGGTACCGGTGCTTCCTGGACAAGCGGCCAAAAACAGGCTTTCATCTATCGTAAATCGCTTTTTTCAAATGTAACAACAAGGGGCATCATGCGCAATAGCAGCGGCGCCTACACCAACTGGGCCAGTGGCCGTTTCCCTTACCTGCTTTCTGCAACGGTTACCATTGATGGTATCAGCAAGAACCTGAATTTTATTCTGCTTCATGGCAAGTCCGGCAGTACAGTGGATGATTTCAACAAGCGGCAGGCGGCTGCCAATGAACTGAAAGACACCCTCGATGCTTTTTTCAGTACAGCCAATACTTATATCATCGGCGATTTCAATGATGCACTTAACACAAGTATCTATACCGGTTCATCTGTCAGCTCCTATAACAGTATAGTGGCCGACAGTACTGATGCAGATCATTATAAATCTGTTACACTCCCGCTAGGCGCAGCAGGGCAAACCACGATGATCAATTTTCCTAATGTGATTGACAACCATATAATATCTAATGAAGTGGAAGCTTTTTATGTGCTTGGTTCGGCGCAGATACGTACCGATGTCACAACTATAATACCCAACTACGTAACAGCACACAACACATCAGACCATTACCCGGTATTTTCGAAATATAGCCTGGCCGGTATCATTACTGGTTTGCCAACTGTAACACCTGCAGAAATGGGTATCATGATATCTCCTAATCCCTTTAACGACCACCTGCTTATCCGTCCTTCCAAAAACATGAATAACTTACAAATCAATCTCTATAACGCCGGCGGACAACTGATCAGAAGATTCAGTCTTGGCTTTACAGCAGCCGGCAGTACGATCACACAGCCATTGCCACCCTTGCCCAAAGGCATTTATTACCTGCAGGCAGAAACCAAACAATACCGTTCGGTTTTGAAAATGATTCATTGACAAGAATTGTTCTTCAAATAATAAAGGCTGTCTGAAAAGACAGCCTTTATTATTACTGATATATCTTAATTATCAGAATATATGCAGGCTTCTTGTTTGCAGCACATCATCATTATTCACCAGTAACACCCGGTAAATACCTGGCGTTAAACTGCCTGGTAATACAAATTCCTGGTTAATGAAATTTGCCTGGATGTTGATATTACGCTGGTAGACCAGTTGCCCGTCGCTGTTGATGAAGAGCAGGCCGTAATAACCCGGTTTTAATGCATTAGCTGTTACACGAACTGCCGTTCCCCTGAAGGCCGGTGCCGGGTAAATAACAAAACCTTCCCGGATAGAAGCTACCGTAAATGTCTGCTGCAGCCCATAAGAAATACCGCCATTATTGATGGCATAAGCCTTGTAATAATAAGTTGCACCCTGTACAAGCCCTGTCAGTGACGCAGTGAAATTACTGCCGCTGATGTTGGAAGAAGCCACCTTTGTTCCTGAGCCGTTAACAAATCCGTTGATGCCGCTGAACTCAATGCCATAGGCCGTTACATTCGAACATCCGGTTGCGGGTACAGATCCCGCCAGTGTAGCCGAGTTATTGGTGATATTGCCGGCAGCACCGGTAACCACTGTGGCCAATGTATTTACCCCGCTTCCGTCAGCAGTTACGGAGGTTGCAGCAGCGCCGCCGCCGCTAACCGGTATTGATCCGGTATAAGACTGAACTAAAACCGGGGTGAATTTCACAAAGATCGTTTGAGAATAAGCACCGCCCGGCTGCGAAAGACTAAGTGAAGCTGTATAGGTGCCGCCGGAGCTGGTAGAGAACGTATAACCGGTTAAAGGACCCACATTCACATTAGCGTTGGTAAAACCAACCCCTGTAATGGTAAATGAATTGGCGTTGGAAGTTGTATTGATACAAACATTACCAAATGGGGCCAGCACAGATACAGCGATAGTGGGGGCTGCAGTAGTAAAGCTGGCCTGGTTACCATAAACGGTACCACCCGCATTGGTGGCATAAGCCCTGTAATAATAGACAGTGGCAGGAGTGAGTCCTGTTAAAGCAGAACTGAAATTGCCGCCGGATAAGTTGGAAGAAGCTACCTGTGTACCACTTCCCGTTGGGAAGTTGTTGGTTGTGCTGTACTCAATACCATACGCACTGACCGCCGAACAACCAATAGAAGGAATACTACCGGCAGCCGTAGCGGTGGTTTGGGTAATGGCGCTGGCTGCTCCGGTAGTAACGGTAGCAGTAGTATTCACACCGCTGCCGGAAGCTGCAACATTTACAACAGAGGCAATACCGCCGCCATTTACAGGAATATTTCCATTATATGATTGCACGGCAGTAGGTGTAAACCTTACAAAAATTTGCTGCGTATAAGTTCCGCCGGGCTGGGTTAAGCTAAGTGAAGCCGTGTAAGTACCCCCTGATGTAGTTGAGAAAGTATACCCTGTAAGCGGCCCCACTGTTACATTGGCATTGGTCAGATTACTGCCATTGATGGTAAAGGAATTCGGGCCGGCAGTAGTATTGATACAAACATTACCAAATGCTGTCAAAGGAGTAGTAAGAATTGTCGGGTTGGGTGTCAGGGTCGTAAACGTCTGCTCTGCACCGTATGTAGTACCACCAGCATTGGTGGCGTATGCTTTGTAATAATAAGGAGTGCCGGAGGCAAGTCCTGTCAGGTTAGAACTAAAGTTACCTGCCGATAAATTGGAAGCAGCTACCTGCGTACCTGATCCGTTAGGGAAACCGGCTGTTGTACTGTACTCAATACCATATGCAGTAATAGCCGAACAACCAATAGAAGGAATAGTACCGGCTGCTGTAGCGCTGTTCAGCGTAATGGAACTGGCAGCACCTGTGGTAATAGAAGGTGCAGTATTTACACCGGAACCTGCCGCAGCAGCATTTACGGGAGTTGAAACACCACCGCCGCTTACAGCAATATTGCCATTATATGATTGAACAGCCGTTGGGGTAAATCGTACGAATACCTGCTGGCTGAAAGTACCGCCCGGTTGGGTGATGCTGAGTGTGGTAGTATAAGGGCCGCCTGAACTCGTCGCATATTCATAACCGCTCAATGCAGCCACCGCAACATTGGCAGTTGTAAGATTTGAACCTGAAATAGTAAAGGAATTAGGACCGGCTGTAGTGTTGATACATACATTACCAAAAGCAGATAAGGGTGTAGCAATGGAAAGTGTGGGAACTGCACCACTTGGTGCAACATCGGCCCATGTTGTACCCGCTAAAATAGCATCTACTTGCTGCGTAGATGCATTGGTAGCAGAACCCTGCCGCAAATATACGGCAGTTATAGAAGTTGCATCTGTACTCGTTCCAGTTACATTAGCAATTGTAGGGGAAGGCTCAGTACCTCCTAAAGCTGCGTTTACCCATAAATCAACAACATCATCTGTTGTTGTTACAGTATTGAAAGTATACTTAGCTACAATGAAATAAGTTATACCCAATGTTCTTTGAGTAGTTTCATACACAGCTGTGGAAGCACCTTTACCTGCACCAAAAAAATAACCCCCAGCACCATCAGATTTTGCATATATTCTTACTGGAAAAACTGAGCTGCTTTGAAAAAGCCCAATAAAATAATCACCAGCAGTTTGTGCAGCACTAAGGTTAACCAAAAAGGACATATAAACACTTCCACTACTTGTAGCTGTAAATGTCCGATTATCGTCTTCACCTGATGTTGTCATAGTGACGGCATTTCCTACGCCTGAACCTGGATGGCCTGTATATATTAACCCGGGAGAGGTTACAGTAATTGCATTAGTTCCTGCCCCTGAATGGGCTGTCCAGCCATTTGCTGTAATAGGTTGCCCTGCAGTATAGCTAAAGTTTTCTGTTAATAACTGACCATACATTGTATGTGCAATCATTAACAGTAACATAGCGGATAATATTTTTTTCATTTCTTTTATTTTAATCTATGAGACTTTCTCTTAAGCTTCTTAAAATTTAATTCCAGCTAAACTTTACATCATCAATACCCGTTGATGGTCTGTTACCAGAACCCGTTGTCGGGGACAGTGTTATAATTCTTATCCAAACAGGCTGACTTATATTATTTAAAAGACTTCCGAAATTCACTGTAACCGTTGTATTGGTAAATGAACCCGAAACAGTATTGATAGTAGCCGGACTAGTTGCTACTGTTGAGAATAATGCAGGGTTTGCACCGGTGCCATAATCTACCCGCCAGGTGGTGGTTCTTCCCGGACTTGCTGCATCTAATGATTGCAGCTTAAACTCCAGTTGCAAATTGGTTTTACCCGTTGTATTCGATAAAAGAAATGCAAAGGCTGCACCCGGATCACCAAACGAACTGGTTTGCCGGTAACCTAATGCCCTGTTGGTGGCAGACCCCTGTACTGTAGTGGAAGCTGTTGATGTAAGTCCCGTAGCAGATGCAAAATTCTTGAAGCCGGCAGAAGTCTGATTCCATGGAGTGCCATTGTTAAAGTTAGACTGGTACACAAATCCGTCATTACCGATATAAGAACCGGAAGCACTCTCCTTTACATACACACCTGCAGGTAAACCAGATGTTCCGATATTATCAAAATTGAAATTGATGGGCGATGTGGTCAGGCTGATCTGGCCGTCACCGCTGGCAGTGGGGCAACGGGGATTGGTAAAACGGACATCAGTGGTATCCCGGATCGTAAGCTGCTTGGTTGATCCGAAGAATGAATAGACACCAATGATCTCACCATTTCCCTGTGCTACCGGCAATGTGGCAAAATTGCTGTAATTGCTGGTGCGCAAAGTGATTCTGCTGGAAGTAAGGTTGGAGCAATCCTGCAACACCCTGTTACCAGAAGCATTATCATCAGCATAATTTTTATTCCTGTCAGAAGAAACAAATTCATAACCTACCAGTTTGATCAGGGTGCTCACATTCCTGTCCTGTAAATTGGTGGTGAGTTGCTGAACCGTTACCACTCTTGGAACCAACGGCTGGTTCAATGCTCCTTTTAATATATGCTTGTCCAGCAGGTTGGGGGCAAGCAGCGTTACACCGCCCTGGTTGATATAAGCAGAATCGATGCCGCCTCCAAATTGCAATGTACCATTGTACTGGCCCAGGTATAACCCTTTTAGTTTTACCACCAGTTTACGGCCAACCGGATAGTTATTGAATAAATTAAATCCACCCAGGCGCAGCAATACACCACCGGTAGAATCCTGAATGGCGATCTGCTGGTAATAATTACCGCTCCGGTCATCACAGGAAACCACCCCTTCTATCACCGCATCATCAGTGATCTGCACGGGTGCCCCATTTGTATAACGGGTCTTAATATCCTTGATGCTGGTATTGGCCACTACATCCGGGTTTCCCAATGGTGGCGGGTCGGTGAACTTCTTTTCGCAGGAAACAATAAATAAACCGGCAAACAGTGCCACTGCTGCCATGCTTATCCGATTGTAC
>DASUDW010000045.1:0-17923 GCA_036275415.1 Chitinophagaceae bacterium
TTTTTTATGCAGAGCAACTTAAATTTCTAAAGCCGGTAACCATTGAACAATCCGTAACCTATTCCTTTATACAGCCCTGGGGCCCGGCAGTAATCAATGCCTTAGGTTCAATATTGCCGTTTTTTAAAAATATGTTTGATGAGTTGGGTCATTTTTTTGAAGGAGTAGCTGACAGACTCTGACAAAAATCATGAAGATCGCCCCTTACAGTATATGAATTTTACAAAGAATAAAAGCAATTAACAAAGTGGTATTACAATCAAACAAGGAAAACCACTGCTTGCACCTATATTTGCTCTTATAGTAACTGTTTTAAACTATAAATCGCTGATTTTTTGCGGTAAAACGACTATTTTAGCAACTGAGACAAAGATTAGATTAACTGCTCATGGATTTTGAAATCAAACAACAGGATAAGTTCAAATTTGTAGAGGAGGGCTCCGGTGAGCCCCTGGTGCTGTTGCATGGCCTGTTTGGTGCGTTGAGTAATTTCAGCAGTCTGATCAATTACTTCCGTAATCATAACAGGGTTATTGTACCTATACTTCCCCTGCTGGACATGGACATTTTGCATACTTCCGTTGGCGGATTGGCCAAATTCGTCCATAAATTCCTGGAAGCAAGGGACCTGAAAAATGTACACCTGCTGGGCAACTCACTGGGTGGGCATGTGGCATTGGTGCACACACTTAAACATCCGGAACGTATTAAATCCCTGATTCTTACGGGAAGTTCAGGATTATTTGAAAATGGCATGGGCGACAGCTATCCCAAGCGGGGAGATTATGAATACATAAAACGTAAAACAGAGCTCACATTTTATGACCCCAATACCGCCACTAAAGAATTGGTGGATGAGGTTTATTCAATAGTCAACAACAGGTTAAAAGCCATAAAGATCATTGCATTGGCCAAAAGTGCAATCAGAAATAACCTGGGCGAAGAACTGAACCAGATTAAGCAACCAACGTTATTAGTATGGGGCAATAACGATACCATCACCCCGCCGTTTGTAGCCAAAGAGTTCAACAAATTGATTCCAAACAGTGAGCTTTACTTTGTAGACAAATGCGGTCATGCCCCGATGATGGAAGTGCCGGATGAGTTTAATGCCATCCTGCATAAATTTTTAAAAAAGCTGAACGAACCTGCAACAGTTGCCTGAGCCCTGTTGTCTTGTTCTGAAAATAGCCGCTATCCATGTTAACCGGAGAAATACAATCTCAGACGCTTCCCTATCTTCACTTGCATGACAAGGTTTACCAGGCATTGCAATTAATGAATGAGTTTCATGTAACGCATCTCCCTATTGTGGAAGGTGAAAAATATATCGGCCTTATCAGTGAAGAAGATCTGATGCAGGCAGATAATGATAACGAAACCCTTTCTTCTTTACAGCAATCTTTCTCCGGCCTTTCTGTAAAAACAAATGAGCACCTGCTGAAGGCATTGCAATTGGCTGCTGAAAACGGACTAAGTGTGGTGCCACTGGTTGCTGAAGAAAATGAACTGGTGGGAACTTTAGTGTATAACGACCTATTAAAATATGCTTCCGGTTTTATGAGCCTCAATGAGCCCGGCGCCCTGATAGTATTGGAGATACCCAGCAACCAGTACTCTTTCAATGAAATCAGTAAACTGGTGGAAACCAACGATGCGCAGATAACACAACTGAATACCACCAATGACCCTGAAACAGGAATGATGCAGGTTACCATCCGCATCAACAAGCCTGAAGTGTCTGATATCATTGCCACTTTTCAGCGATACGATTATAATGTGAAATACTTCTTCGGCGAGGAGCTGTATACCAATGAACTGCGCAGCAATTACGATAACCTGATGAATTACCTGCGTATCTGACTTCTTTCATCAAAAAAAGCGGATAAAACAGAGTAATTTAGCTGACTCTGCCGGATATCAATGAGGCTGAAAGTCAGCAAATATCAACCCGTTTGGATCATCGTACTTTTATGGTGTACCACAATTTCTGCACAGCAGTTCAGCGATGCTGCACCTGCTGACACCCTTGCCATTGTAAAAGATAAAGCACCCGCCTTTATTATCGGTTCCATCACTATTACCGGCAACAAGAAGACAAAAGATTTCATTATTCTCCGGGAAATACCTTTTCGCACAGGAGAAGAATATACCCTGCAGGATCTTGTTAAGAAATTTGAAGATGGCCGTAAACAATTATTAAACACCACACTGTTTCACACAGTGGTAGTAGCAGCCCGGAATTTTGAAGGCAATAAAGTGCATGTTTCTGTTGCAGTGCGGGAACGCTGGTATCTTTTTCCGCTGCCTTATCTGAAGCCGGTAGACCGAAACCTGAACCAATGGATTATAGAACAAAAGGCCAGCCTGAGCCGGGTAAATTACGGGGCCAAACTGATGTATAATAACGCCACCGGGAGGAACGACAAATTACGAATGTGGCTGATCAACGGGTATACTAAACAGGTGTCATTCAGCTATGACAGGCTTTATATTGATAAAGCGTTGAAGTGGGGTATGAAGGTTTCTTTTGCAGCAGGAAAAAACCGGGAGGTTAATTATAATACTATCAATGATAAACAGGTTTTTTTGAAGGACAACGAAAACTTTGTCCGGAATTTTCTTAATACTTCTGCTGAACTCACTTACAGAAGGGCTATTAAAACCCGCCATAGTATCGGAGTGGCATTTAGCCGGGAAGAAGTGGGGGATACCATTGTTGCATTGAACCCAGGCTATTTTAAAGCCGGCAGAAACAGCATCCAGTTCCCCGAGCTGTATTACAATATGACCTACCTCGATCTTGATTATATTCCTTATCCGACCAGGGGTTATGCAGCACAAGTATTCCTTGGTAAAAGAGGTTTCAATAGTACCATTAATCTGTGGCAATTACATGTAAAAGGATCCGGCAGCTGGCATATCTATCCAAAAACATTCTTTAATCTGAACCTGTATGGAGGCGTTAAACTACCCTTTAAACAGCCCTACTTCAATCAACGTTTTCTGGGCTACGGAGATGTGTTCATGCAGGGGTATGAATATTTTGTAATTGATGGTGTGGCAGGCGGGTACCTGAAAACCACTCTTACCCGGGAAATATTCAATTTCAATGTAAAGATGCCGAAGATTAAAGGCAGGACCATGGAACGAATTCCGGTTCGCATATTTGCTAAAGCTTATGGCAATGCCGGGTATGTACATAATCCGCAGCCCGGTGATAATCTTCTCAGCAATAAGATGCTTTACTCGGGGGGTATCGGTATTGATATACTCACTATGTATGATGTAACTTTCCGTTTTGAATACAGTTTTAACCAATTGGGCCAAAGCGGCTTTTTTTTACACCGCAAGACTATATTTTAATCAATGAAAGCAGCCATATACAGCAGGGTTTTTGACGACGAACAGAAAAAAGATGTACAGCTTTTTTTTGATGAACTGAGTAATCAGAAGATCAATCCGGTAATATTCAGTGATTTTTATGAACAGGTAAAAGACAAAATACATTTGCCCGCTGATACTGCCACCTTTTCCTCACCGGAAGAACTCACTGATGATATTGAATTCATTATCAGCCTTGGCGGAGATGGTACGCTGCTGGATACCGTAACGATGGTGAAGGATAAGCAAGTGGCCATTATGGGAATCAATTTTGGCCGGCTTGGTTTTTTGGCCAGTATCGGCAGAGATGAAGTAAAAGTGGCGGTAAAGGCCATAGCCAACCGTACCTATGTGGTGGATAACCGCACACTGATACATGTGGATGCCAGCATTCCTATGTTTGGCAATGTGCCATTTGCCTTAAATGAGTTTTCCATTCATAAGAGGGACGTGGCTTCTATGATAAAGATCCATACTTATCTCAACGGAGAATTTCTGAATACCTATTGGGCGGATGGTCTGCTGGTTTCTACACCTACCGGCAGTACCGGCTATTCATTGAGTTGTAACGGACCTGTCGTTTTTCCTGATTCCGGCAGTTTTTTAATAACACCGGTGGCGCCCCATAACCTGAATGTTCGCCCTATTGTGGTTCCGGATACCAATGTAATTTCATTTGAAATTGAAAGCCGTTCCGACCAGATCATTTGTGCTCTGGATGCCCGCCGGGAAATAGTAAGCAAGAATGTGCAACTGGCCGTCAGAAAGGAAAGTTTTAATGTGCACCTGGTAAGGCTGAGTGAAAATAATTTTCTGCAAACGCTGCGCAATAAATTAACCTGGGGGCTGGATAAGCGCAACTAATTTATACCCCGGATAAAAGAAAATAGCTACTTTTATCGTTCTATATATTCCGGACCATATTTTTGGGATTATGAAAAAGCGTTTAAGTATAGTTTTAATAGCCGCAATGATGCTGGGGGGCAATTTGTTAAATGCCCAGGAATCAATAGTTCAGGAAGGTGAATTTGGCATTGGCGTAGGTGCGGGTCATTACTTTGGCGACCTGAATACAAGGGCGAAATTAAACAGGCCTAAAATTGCCGCAACGCTGTTTTTCCGTAAAAACCTGGGAAATTACATTGCTGTAAGAATTGGTGCCAGTTTTGCGCAATTGGGCTATTCTGACAGGTATAATACGCATAACAAAGTAATGTTCAACCGTAACCTGAGCTTCAACAGCAAGGTATGGGAGCTTACCCTTCAGGGAGATTTCAATTTCTTCCGGTTTATGCCAGGAGAACCTCAGTACAGTTTTACCCCTTATATCACTTTTGGCGCCGGTGTTTTCAATTACGATCCTTACGCCTATCTGCAGGGTGAAAAAATATATTTACGCCCCCTCAATACAGAAGGGCAGGGCAGTACGCTTTATCCTGACCGTAAACCTTACAGTACCATGGCCCTCTGCATTCCCATTGGAGGTGGCATAAAATATGCGTTGAATGAACGCATCAACATAGGTTTTGAGGTTTTGCACCGCATCACTAATACAGACTACCTGGATGATGTGAGCAAAACATATGTGGACCCCTCGGTTTTTCCGCCCAGCAGTCCTTCCGGCGGTATTTCCGTTGCCCAGCTAATGAGCGACAGGTCCTATGAACTGGGAACTCCCATTGGTCAGCCCGGGTTAATGCGGGGGCAGAGCAAACAAAAAGATCAGTTTGTAACAGCAATGGTTCACCTGACCTTCAACCTGCAGTCGTATAAGTGCCCTACGGCTAATTAAGGATAAATTTCACCCGTTCAGGTTAGTAGCATTTGAAAGTAATTGGGTTTATTTGGCTATGGATTTTTTAAACCCGTAAATGGTTTTATTGTCTGTAGATACATTCATAACGATTAAACTTTAAACTATGCGCCTGACAAAAGCTTTATTACTGCTGACCGTTGTTTCACTGTTTAGCTTTACAACCGTAAATAATTCTGGAAAGCCTGCCGGTGACTGGTTCTTCCTCGGTGACAAAAACGTCGGATTTGGGGTTGACCATGATGTTATTCATTTTGGAAACTGGAAAGATGATGTACGTCAAATCAAACTAAAAATTACCGACGGACCGTTGAAAATGTATGACATGAAGATTCATTTTGATAATGGTACCGTGCAGGATGTCTCTCTTCGTAACAGGTTTGCACAGGGAAGCGAAAGCCGGGTCATTGATATGGTGGGCGGCCTCCGGCACCTAACCAAGATCGAATTCTGGTATGAAACAAGGGGTTTTGCCAGGGGCAAATCAAGGGTAGCAGTATGGGGAAGAAATTAAAAGCCTGTATCTGTTGAATTTAAAGTAGTTAATCAAGATGCTTCCTTAGGAAGCATTTTTATTTAGAATTTACGCCTAAACGGTGATACCTTTGTGCCCCTGTTTCAGAACGTATGTCATCACTATTAGCTCAAATAGATAAAGAAAGGCTTCCCAGGCATATTGCCATTATTATGGATGGTAACGGAAGGTGGGCAAAAGAAAAGGGCGAAGACCGCCTTTTTGGTCACTTTCATGGGGTAGAAAGTGTACGGAATATTGTAGAAGGATGTGCTGAGCTGGGGGTGGAATACCTTACCCTATATGCCTTTTCTACCGAAAACTGGGACAGACCGGAATACGAAGTAGTGGGGCTCATGGAATTACTGGTGAATACTATACGTAAAGAAGTAGATAGCCTGAATAAAAATAATATCCGCCTGCATGTAATAGGTGATATGAGTATGCTGCCCGATTATGCCCGCAAAGAACTGGAAGAGGCCCTGGAAATCACCGAAAAAAATACCGGCCTCAACCTTATCATGGCACTCAGTTACAGCGGACGCTGGGAGCTGCTTAACGCAGTGAAAAACATTGCTTTTGAGGTAAAATCGGGCCGGCTGAATGTGGAAGCCATTGATCAGGATACACTTCAGCACTACCTGTGTACCAGCGGATTTCCCGACCCGGAACTGATGATCCGCACCAGCGGAGAATACCGTATCAGCAACTTCCTTCTATACCAGCTGGCTTATGCTGAACTGTACTTCACCAATGTGCGGTGGCCCGATTTCAGGAAGGAAAACCTCTATGAGGCCATCATTGATTACCAGGGCAGGGAAAGAAGATTTGGAAAGACCAGTGAACAGGTATCGGTTACGGAAAAAGCCTGAGGGTTTTAAAGTTGATTCCCGGCAGGCAGGATACAGGTTTCTTTTAACAAACACTTTCGATATTTACCGTTAATTTGCCGCCTGATTAAATTGGCGGCTTATTTTATAAATAGCAGAAAATAAACAAATTAAGTCTTGTTTCGAACAGGACAGTTGACCAGAACAATCTAACATGCAACGACTTTTATCCAGGGTATGTGTTTCGATCATGGCAGTTGTAGTAGCTTCATTTACACTGCAGGCACAGGAAGATACCACCAAACCCACTTCTGTTGACCCCAAATTATTGGAATGGGAAAAAGCCCAGATCCCAAAAGAATATACCATTGCTGATATTAAGATCACCGGTGTAAAACACCTGGATACGTCAATCATTAGCTCTATTACCAACTTGTTGCCGGGAGATAAGTTTGTGCATCCTGGTGCCGACATATTTGCCAAGGCCATTGCCAATTTATGGAGGCAAAAATTCTTCTCCAACGTACAGATCTATGTTACACGAATTGAGGGTGATAAAGTTTGGGTCGAAGTAAATGTGCAGGAAAGGCCCAGGTTGGGCAATTTCAAATTTGTGGGCATCAGTAAAACAGATGCGGAAGAATTATCGACCAAAGCGTCCCTTGCAAAACAAACAATCATTACTGAAAACACCCGTCGTAATATCATTGAAATCGTAAGTAAGTTTTATGCAGATAAAGCTTACAGGAATGTAAAAGTGACGATTGATGAAAAACCGGATCCGGCCTTTGTAAACTCTAACCAGATGACGATCTATGTGGAGAAAGGAAAAAAGGTTAAGATCAATGAGATAGGTTTTTTTGGAAATGAAAATGTAGATGGCATCCGGCTGAAAAAGCAGATGAAGGGAACCAAAGAGATGTCAAAAGCCACCCTGAAGGCTGATGATTTGGAGAGCCCTTACGGGGTAAAGAAAAAATATTCCTTCAGTGAGTACACAAAGGACTGGGGTTTTCTCTCCTTAAGCAAGACCAAGCGTTTATTGGATCCCTGGTTCAGGTTCAAATTATTCAGCGGGGCCAAGTTTGACAGTAAGAAGTATGAAGAGGACAAGGAAAAAGTGCTTGACTTTTATAACTCACTGGGTTATCGTGATGCCCAAATCGTATCTGACACACAATACACTACTCCCAAGGGCAACATGAATGTTGACCTGAAAGTGGAAGAAGGCCGTCAATATTATTTTGGAAACATAACCTGGAAGGGTAATTCCAAATATTCTGACTCATTACTGAATGTAATATTGGGTATCAACAAGGGAGATATCTATAACATCAGCATTTTAAATAAACGTCTAGGTAAAGAAACTTCGCAGGATGGCGGTAGTGATATCAGCGCTTATTACATGGATGACGGTTATTTGTTCTTCAGGGCAGAGCCGGTAGAAACAGCGGTTTATAACGACACGATCGATTATGAAATCCGCCTCACTGAGGGCCCGCAGGCAAGGATAAAGAATGTAACAATTGCCGGAAACGAAAAGACAAAAGACTACGTAATCCGCCGGGAACTGCGTACTGTACCGGGCGAACTGTTCAGCCGTACCGATCTGATCCGCTCTCAAAGGGAATTGGCCAACCTTCAGTTTTTTAACCAGGAAACTATAAACCCCGGAGTGGTGCCCAACCAGGAAGACGGAACAGTTGATATTAACTGGAAATTGGAGGAAAAGTCATCCGACCAGCTCGAACTGTCGGCCGGCTGGGGTGGTGGCATTGGCCTTACGGGAACTTTGGGTGTTACGTTCAATAACTTTTCTATACGTAATATCTGGAAAAAATCATCCTGGGATCCGCTTCCAACAGGTGATGGCCAAAAACTCAGCTTGAGGGTGCAGTCGAATGGCAGGGCCTTCCGTTCCTATAATTTCTCCTTTACAGAACCCTGGTTGGGAGGCAAAAAGAGAAATTCACTGACCATCGGTGTTAATAGCAGTAAGTTCTCTAATGCATTTGATCCTTTTACGGGAACTATTGACCGGGCAAGGTCTGATACCAACTACCTGAAAACAACAGGTCTCTCGCTGGCATTGGGTAAACAATTGAAATGGCCCGATGATTATTTCAGCCTTGTTTATACGCTCAACTTTACCCAGTATAAGTTGCGCAATTATCCCATTTTCGACCAGGATTTCCGAAATGGCACTTCCAATAATATCAGTATGAAGATCGCCCTGCAGCGTTCTTCTGTTTTCGATCCGATATTCCCCAGGAGCGGCTCTAATTTTACAGCCAGTGTGCAGTTTACACCACCTTACTCACTGTTTAATAAGAACATTGCCAAGTCACTTAACAGGTATAAAAACCCTGAATATCATAAATGGCGGTTTAATGCAGAATGGTATGTCCCTATCGGAAAACCCATGGGAGCCGATAAGAATCGCCAGTTTGTTTTAAAGATGGCGGCCAAATATGGTTTTATGGGCCGTTACAACCGGGATCTTGATTATTCACCATTTGAGCGGTTCCAGGTGGGTGATGCGGGCTTGACCAACAATTTTGGATTGCTTGGTTATGATATTATTGCACATCGGGGTTATCCGGTTTATCAAAACTCAAATCCAACTATTAATCCTGATCAGCAAAGTGCATCACAGTTCTTTACTATTTTCAATAAATACACACTGGAGATGCGTTTCCCGCTGGTGACCAATCCGAGCAGTACTATTTATGCTTTGAGTTTCTTTGAAGCGGCCAATGGCTGGTATAATTATAAGGACTATAATCCTTTCCGTCTTCGCCGCAGTGTGGGTGTGGGTATGCGTTTCTTCCTGCCGATGTTTGGTTTATTAGGATTTGATTATGGGGTAGGGCTTGACCGGATACAACCCGGACAGTCAGGCCTGAAGAATGCTTCCCGCTTTACCTTTATGCTTGGCTTTGAACCGGATTAACAGATATGTAAATAAACTTTTTTCCAGATCTCAGCGTCTGTTCATTTTAAACATTTTTTGCTATGAAAAAGATTTTGGTTGCAGTTAGTTCAATCCTGCTGCTTTCATTTGCATCTGTGGCACAGAAATATGCCATTATTGATACAAGGTATATTTTGGACAAAATGCCGGATTATAAAGAGGCCCAAAAACAATTGGATGATATTGCTGCAGGCTGGCAAAAGGATATTGATGGCAAACAGGCTGATCTTGATAAAATGTACAAGGATTTTGAAGCCGAACAGGTGATGCTTACGGAAGAACTCCGGAAAAAAAGAGAGGATCAATTGTTTAACAAAGAAAAAGAACTGAGGGACCTACAACGCAAACGTTTTGGTTTTGAAGGGGATCTGTTCAAAAAAAGACAGGAATTGATAAAGCCTATACAGGATAAAGTATACAATGCCGTTCAGAAGATGGCTGTGGCAAGGGGATACGATTTTGTGCTCGATAAAAGTGAGGGAATTACCATTATCTTTGCCGACCCCAAACTGGATAAAAGTGAGGATGTGTTAAAGGATCTGGGTGTAAAGAATTGAAGGGCAATATGTTAAATAATTTAAAACAGCGCAACCAATTATTTTTTAATACAATCTACTGAAAGAAAAATTTGCAAATGAAAAAGTTATATGTACTTCTTGTAGCAGCAGGTTTATTTGTGGCAGGGTCTGCATCTGCACAAACCAAAATCGCTTATATCCGTATTGATGATATAGTAGGCCTTATGCCTGAACTGGCACAGGACAAAGTAAATATGGATACTGTAGGCCAGCAGTATATTAAAGACTCAATAATGCCCCGTATTCAATATGTGCAGGGTGAGTACCAGCGCAAATTGGGTGAGTATGCTGATACTACCAAACCAGCCGGTGTAAGAGAGCAGATCTTAAAAGACCTTGAAGCATACAAAGATGAACTCGACGGTGCACAATCCCTGATACAGCAGGTGCAGCAGTACAAGCAGCAGGAATTACTCAGGCCTTTTTATGCAAAAGCTAAAAAGGCAATTGAGCAGGTGGCAAAAGAAAAAGGCTATACACATGTTTTGAATACAGATGTATTCCTGGTAGCCCCTGAAGCAGACGATATTTCATTGCCGGTGCTGGCAAAATTAAATATCAAATTACCCAACCAGCAGGGTGGTGCTAAACCCCCGGCCAAGACTGGTGGTAAGTAAGCAATAAAACTATTTCAGATAATCCCGTCATCACCCTGACGGGATTTTTTGTTCAAAGGCGTTTCTGACGTCCTATTTTTGTAACATGCAGCAACAAGGTCCTATAGGTGTTTTTGATTCCGGTTATGGCGGACTTACAGTTTTGAAAGAAATAGTGGCCAGGCTTCCGCAGTATGATTATTTATACCTTGGCGATAATGCAAGGTCACCTTATGGTACCCGTTCTTATGATACAGTCTATCATTACACTTTGCAGTGTGTGGAATGGTTCTTCCGGAGAGGGTGTTCGTTAGTGATACTTGCCTGCAATACAGCATCTGCCAAAGCACTGCGCACTATTCAGCAAAACGACCTTCCCGGGCTTGCACCCGATAAAAGGGTGCTGGGTGTCATTCGGCCAACGGCGGAAATAATTGGTAATTATTCAGAAACAAAAGAGGTTGGGGTTCTGGCCACCACGGGTACAGTGCTGTCAGCGTCTTACCCCATGGAAATAGGAAAATTTTTTCCGGAGGTAAAGGTATACCAGGAGGCTTGCCCCATGTGGGTGCCGCTGGTTGAAAATAACCAGCATACTTCTGAAGGGGCTGATTTTTTTGTGAAGCAAAACCTGGAAGAACTTTTTCATAAAGGAGAAAATATAGACGTGGTGCTGCTGGGCTGTACGCATTACCCTTTGTTAAAGGCAAAAATTGAAGAATACCTGCCGGTGGGTGTCAAACTTTTATCACAAGGAGAAATCGTAGCCGCCAGCCTTGCAGACTATCTTCAACGCCACCCGGAAATAGAAAACAGGTGTGCCCGAAATGGCCGGCAAACTTTTTATACAACCGATTCCGCCAGCGACTTTGATAGCCATGCCCAGCTTTTCTTTGGCAAACCAGTCAGGTCACTTCATGTAGATCTCGGCAGAATTTAGTCTGAAAATCAATCAGTAACAAGGGTTGGTATAAAAAACAACGATTATACTTATCGGTTCTGGCCTCATTCCCTTACCTTTGCCGTCCTTTCACAAAGCCGTGGATGTGGTGATCTGCAGCTAAACTGAAACCCGGATCGTTCTCCCGGTCCTTATTTCAAACAGTGAAAAAGCATTAAAAGTATGAAACGTACATTTCAACCTCATCGTAAGCGCCGTAAAACAGTTCATGGCTTCCGTAAGCGTATGCAAACTGCCAATGGCCGTAAAGTTTTAGCCAGCCGCCGTGCAAAAGGCAGGAAGAAGCTGACTGTATCTGATGAAAGAAAATTAAAATAAAAAGCCCTGAGCCTCTTGTTAAGAGGAGCAGGAAGCTCATTATATTTATAGCTCCGGTATTAGCCGGAGCTTTTTTATTTTGGCCAGGCATTACACATTCGGGAAAAAAGAACGGCTAAAAAGCCGGAAATCGATTGAAACATTGTTTCAAACGGGCAGGCGTTTTAGTGCCGGCAACTTCAGAGTATTGTATTTGTTCAAAACAGAAGCGGCTCTTGCTGCCGGAACGGGTGTTTCTTCGAGGCTTTTTAAAAAAGCAGTTGACCGTAACCGGGTAAAAAGGCTTACCCGTGAGGCATGGCGCCTGCAAAAGCAACCCCTGGATGAAAAATTAAAATCCTCAGGAAAAGGGTTACATGTTTTTTTCATATTCACTACCAACAAATTGCCGGATTTTTTAGATGTAAATACTGTTATGGCCGGAATAGTAAAACGCCTTTTAAAAGAACTAAATGAAAACCCTGCTCCGGATTCTTAGTCTTCCATTTATTGCCCTGATAAAAGTATACCAGTGGGTCATTTCTCCCTGGCTGGGTCCCAAATGCAGGTTTACACCTACCTGTTCGCATTACGCTGCGGAGGCTTTAAAAAAGCATGGTGTATTCAAAGGGCTTTGGCTTGCTATTAAACGCATTTCAAGGTGCCATCCATGGGGGGGCAGCGGCTATGATCCCGTTCCCTGAGCAACTATTGATTACCGATAGATACATAAATTTCAGCCTGTCCGGGTAGAGAAATATTCAGTATCTTGTCTGCAACAACTCAAGGCTTTGATAACAGTTTCCGTTATAGAAGACGATAAACACTATCGGGAGGGATTAGAAAACCTGATCAACAACTCAGGCACTTTCATGTTGCTTCATAGTTATTCCTCGGCTGAAGATGCCTTGCCGCATATAATATCACATCCACCGGCAATTGCTATCGTAGATATTAAACTTCCCGGTAAGAACGGGGTGGACCTGATAGCCGATATCAAAAGGGCTGCGCCTGATATCCAATGTTTGGTTTGCTCTTTTTATGATGACGATGAATATGTTTTCAATGCACTAAAAAACGGGGCCTGTGGATATATTCTGAAAGATTCAATGCCGGATGAAATTATTGACTCATTAGTGGAGCTAAACAACGGAGGCGCACCCATGAGTCGTTATATTGCTAAAAAGGTCATTAATACCTTTCAGGCGAAACCCGTTTTACCAAGACTGGCAGAATTATCCGACAGGGAAAATGAAATACTTCAAATGATTGCTACCGGAATGATTGTAAAAGAGGTTTCAACCAAACTATTCCTGAGTGTGCATACGGTAACCAAGCATTTAAAGAATATTTATACCAAGCTGCATGTTAATAACCGGGTTGAAGCGGTGAACCGGTTGAAACAATAATCGGATTCTTTTAGAATAGTTTATTCGAAACTACTGTTGATAAAATAGATCACCGGTTGTAATGCATCAAAGGCTGCCAGTGTATTTTTTAGCAGGTCTTTTGAAGTAAGGCTTGTATCAGGAATGTTTACCATAGCAATGTAGCTTTTCAACCGGAGATATTCAGCAGCAGGATTGTCCGGTTCATATCCCTTTGGCACACGGCTTAGCAGGAATTCGGGACTTTTATCCAGGTCTCCGTAAATGCTTTTAAATTTTTTTCCGTTAAGCAGTTTTTTAAAGTCATTGAAATTGTAATCAATCTCCTGGCGGAGTTTTTTCAATTCATCCGGCATGGGCATATACAAACCTCCACCCGCAAAACATCCACCCGGCTCAAGGTGAAAATAATAGCCGGCCGAACTCATTGCCTTTTTACCGGATTTATTGATGCTGGCACCGAAGTTTGTTTTGTAAGGTGACTTGTCTTTGGAAAAACGGATATCCCGGTTGATGCGGAACATACAATCTTTGGCAGTCAGCTGTTTTATCGAGGGGTCTTTTTTACCATGGAGCTCAATTACTTGCTGAATAAAAGCAGCAAAATCAGCTCTGGCAGCTTCATAAACCTTTCTGTTTTTGTCAAACCAGGGCTTATTATTGTTTTTCTTTAAATCTTTTAGAAACTTAACGGTAGATAGCTGAAGCATGGCGCAATGAAGATTGAAAGTGAATAAATCGATTAAAGCATCAAAGCTTCCGCTAAGCTATAAAAGAAAGATAATTTACAGGTTATATCCTTCCCCAGTTTTCGCCGCTCTTAATACGGTACATTGTCATTTCGCTCACTTTATAATTTTTAGCTAACTGGCGAATGGTGATGTTACGCTTTTTGCTGCTCAGGATCTTTTTGATCTTTCTTACATCGGAGGCAGTTAGCTTTAAGCCAACTGTTTTATTGGCCTGCTTTTCTTTGTAAGCAATTTTTGCAGGCGACCCTTGCTGATGGTCGATCATTTGCTCGAGGGTGGCCCAACGCAGGTTTTTAATATTATTATCCAGCTTATTGTGGTTGCGGTGGATAACATATTTATAAGTGTTGGATGGCTTTGTCAAAAACAACTTGGCCATTTCCCTGTGGATATATAAAGTGCCCTTATTGCCGGGACGATGCAGATTAAGGGTGCGGTAACCGGTGGTTAATGAACCACTAAGGAGTTTACCATCTGCAATTACATCTTTTTTATAGCTGGCAATACGGCCATGGTTAGATACAGCGTACCTGTTTCTGAGTTGCCTCCATCCGGAAAAGTTGAGCGGCTTCCAGATTTCACCGGCTAATTTTTTGATCATAGTTTAATTTTTTTTAGCCTGTGGCACAGTACGCATTGAATAACGTGGGTACGTCGAAGTTATTCCTGCGATTAAAATTTTGTTTCCTTCTAAAGTTAAAACAATTCCTATTGCTTCCAAGATTATTTTTTACCGGCCATTTGCAGGAATTCTTCTTCTGATATAATATGTACGGTGTTTATTTTTTTTGCTTTCTCCAGTTTACTCCCGGCGTCTTCCCCTACCACCAGGTAATTAAGTTTGGCGCTAACACCACTCAGTACCTGGCCCCCGTTTTCTTCTACTATAGCTTCTGCTTCGTTTCTCTTTAGAGTGGGCAGGGTGCCGGTAAAAAGAAAGGTCTGGCCTTTAAGGTTACCGCCCCGATGGAACTCCTTTTTTATATTCTTCAGCTGAAGACCTCTTTTTTCAAGCTCTTCCAGCATATGAATGTTGTTTTTGTTGCTGAAAAAGTGATGAATACTGCCGGCAACTTTGGGGCCTACATCTTCCAGTTGTTTTAGGTCGTCTTCGCTGAATTTCTTGAAATCCAGCAAGTGGGTTACAGCCTGTGCCAATGTTTTTGCAGTGGTTTCCCCCACAAATCGGATGCCCAGGGCATATATAAGCCGGTGCAATGGCTGGGATTTGGAATTATGAATGGCCTGCTGCAGGTTTTCTATCGATTTTTGACCGAAGCCTTCCATACCGCTTAGCACTTCAAAATCCAGGGTATAAATACCCGGTATATCTTTTAATAAACCAAGCTCAAAAAACTTCCTGACATTGGCATCGCCAAATCCCCTGATATCCATGGCATCCTTACTTACAAAATGAATGATTCGCTCCACCACCTGTGCCGGGCAATCAATATTAGTGCAACGCCAAACAGCCTCCTCTTCTTCTTTATAAAGTTTACTGTCGCATACGGGGCAATTTTTAGGAAAATGGATTTTCTTTTCATTCCCTTTCCTGGCATCAGTAAGGGATTTTACAATTTGCGGAATGACATCTCCCGCCCGTTCTATCAATACGGTGTCGCCTATCCTCAGGTCTTTCTCTTTAATATACTCTTCATTATGAACAGATATACTGCTAACTGTTACACCTCCCACAGCAACAGGCTTAAGTTTGGCAACGGGTGTTACTGCTCCGGTCCTGCCAACCTGGAATTCAATATTCAACAGTTCAGTAGTAGCCTGTCTTGCTTTGAACTTGTAGGCAATAGCCCAGCGGGGATGATGGGAGGTCATACCCATTTTTTCCTGCAGGGCGATATCATTTACTTTAATTACCATACCATCAATTTCATATGGCAGATCATCCCGGGTTTCTTCAAAATCATTACAGTAGCTGATCACTTTGTCAATACCCTTAAATATCTTTTTTTCCTGTTCGGGGCTTCGAAAACCCAGTTCCCACAGCATGCTCAGTGATCCGGAATGGGTTGCCAGTTCTGCCGGCGCTTTTTTATCTTTTTCGGTTGAATAATAACTTACATGGTATACAAAGGCTTCCAGGTTTCGCTTTGCTACTTCTGTCGGGTCTTTAATGCGCAAAGTACCGGCTGCGGCATTTCTTGGATTGGCCAATGGGGCAAGACCTTGTTCGGCCAACTGCTGATTGTACTTTTGAAAATTATTTTTGTTGATCAGCACCTCACCCCGTATTTCTATTTGTTGAAGATTGTAAGTTGAAAATTTGGCCGATAAGGGTATGCTCCGAATTTGTTTGATATTGGTAGTAACATCATCACCTTCAACGCCGTCACCTCGGGTAGCTCCCCGTACCAGCAGATCGTTTTCATAGATAATTGAAATGCTGCTGCCATCGAATTTGGGTTCTACACAGTATTCTATTGCATCAAGTCCGGTCAGTTCCCTGGCTTTACGGTCAAAATCAAGCAGGTCTTCACTGTTATACGAATTATCTAATGAAAGCATAGGTACCAGGTGCTGTACAGTTGGAAACTCTTTAGTCAGTCCTTTCGCTACCCGTTGAGTAGGGGAGTCCGGAGTAATAAGGCCCGCATCATCGCTTTCAAGCTTTTCCAGTGATTTATAAAGCCTGTCATATTCAAAATCTGAGATAAGTGGGTCGTTTAATATGTAATAGCGGTATTCATGAAACTTTAAAACATCCCTTAATTCACCGATTTCCTTTTCGGAAATGATTTGTTTTTCCGGTTTATTAAGCAATTCATTTGTAAGCTTTTGTAATTCCCTTGTCTGTTCTTTTGTGTACATAAATTCTTTGTTGACATTGCCCTTATAAAGGTAAGCTATGAATTAGAAAGGGGAGGTTCTCAAAAAAAGTAGCCCTCAATTTAATGTGTTGTAGGTACATATTATGTATCTTCGGCAAACGTATGAACGATGTGTGGCCTGTCTGCACAAAAAAACGATTTTGTCAATAAATAGCTTGCTATGAAAAAAATCTTTACCATTTTTTTTCCCCTTCTCATTGTTGGTGGATGGATTAATGCACAGGTATTAACCTGGACACCTGCCTTTCCCAAGGATAATGACAATATTATAGTTACCATGGATGCCACTAAGGGCAATCTGGGACTTAATAACTACACTCCCGCCTCTGATGTGTATGTGCATGTAGGAGTTATTACCAACCTTAGCACCAGTGCTTCCGACTGGAGATATGTACGGTTTACATGGGCTACAACAAATGTGGCTGCACAAGCCACTTCCTTAGGCTCTAACAGGTGGCAATATACAATCAGCAATCCCCGCACTTTTTTCTCTGTTCCCGCCGGTGAAACTATTTTGAAGATTGCAATACTCTTCAGAAGTGGTAATGGCAACCTTAAGCAGGCTAATACGGATGGCAGCGATATGTACATTCCGGTTTATACAACTACTATTGCTACCAAATTCTCCGTTCCTCCTTTTCAGCCCACGTTTATACCCACACCTGAACCTATCAGTAAGCAGGTGGGAGATAATATTAGTCTTACTGCCATCGCCAATAACACTGCGGATAATATGAAATTGTACCTGAATGGTACAGTTATTCAAAACGCTAATAATGTAAACACTATTTCCGCCACCCCCACATTGAACACCGCCGGTAACCAGACCATTGTTGCAGAAGCCACACAATTTGGTACTACCCGTACTGATACGCTTCGGTTTTTTGTGGCCAGTGCCCCCAATGTGGCACCATTGCCTGCCGGTGTAAGGGATGGAATAAATTATGAAACAGGTAATACATCCGTGGTGCTGGTACTGAATGCACCCAA
>DASUDW010000046.1:0-7149 GCA_036275415.1 Chitinophagaceae bacterium
AAAGACAACCTGAGCGAACTGGGAAGGCTGACCATCAAAGACCTGATGAAAATTAAAGGAATTGGCGAAGCCAAGGCTATTACTATTGCCGCGGCCCTGGAACTGGGGCGCAGAAGACAGTCTGCCGCCGCATTGGAGAAAACGATCATCAGCAGCAGCCGGGATACGGCTGCATTCCTGCAGAGCCGTTTAAGAGATATGCAGCATGAAGTGTTTGCCGTAGTTTTTTTGAACAGGGCCAACAAGATCAATCATTTTGAGATCATCAGCGAAGGAGGTATTACCGGCACAGTGGCCGACCCACGGATAATACTAAAAAAAGCACTGGAGCACAACGCCGTCAGCATCATCCTCAGCCACAACCATCCCTCCGGCAGCCTTAAGCCCAGCCGGGCAGATGAACAACTGACAAGTAAAATAAAAGAAGCCGCCCGTTTTTTGGACATTACAGTTATTGACCACATTATCGTCAGCGAAACAGGGTATTACAGTTTTGCAGATGAAGGGCTTCTGTGAGTTAGGAGTCGTTAGTCAGGAGTCTGGAGATGAGAGATTCAATAAAGTTGTAAAACAATTCAAATGGGACATTTTAAGGACTTACTTTCCTTTAAAAAAGGATACGAATTGGCAATGGAAATTTTCACCATTTCAAAAAGTTTTCCTGCGGAAGAAAAATATTCTTTAACTGATCAGATTAGAAGATCATCAAGATCCGTTTGTGTCAACCTGGCAGAAGCATATCGAAGAAGAAGATACAAAGACTATTTTATCAGCAAGTTAAATGACTGCGAAACGGAGAATGCAGAAACACAAGTCTGGTTAGATTTTTCGTATGATTGTAAGTACATCACTGAAGAAGAATATAAAACACTTACGGTTAAAAATGATGAAGTGGGAAAACTAATCTGGTATATGATAAACAACCCCGATAAATTCAAGTAAAAGATTCGTAATTGTATTTACTCCCGACTATTGACTATTGACTACCGGCTACCGACTCCTTACTCCCGACTATCAACTCCAAACTCCTCAAGCCTGTCCCGTTGGCCCGCCGAAATGTATGGGCATCTGCATCTCTTCAAGGTCTTTTATCAACCCGTTCATAGATTCATATTTCTGCACATTATCTGTCAGCGCCTTCATCAGTCGTTTGGCATGTTGCGGCGTCAGGATGATCCTTGATTTTACCTTGCTCTTTGGGGTACCGGGCATTACATTTACGAAATCGATGACAAACTCAGCATGCGAATGGGTAATGATAGCCAGGTTGGCATATTCACCTTCGGCTACTTCTTCTGAAATCTCAATATTCAGCTGATTGGGCACATTTTGTTGATCGGTCATAAAATAGCATTATTGATTTAAGTATTCAAACGCCTTGCGAAGCGCAGCTTCCTGGTCTGCAGAAAAACCATCTGCCGTAAACACAGAACTGATATCTTTTAAATCCTTGAACTCTTTGATGATACTGCTGGCATTCGTTTTAAGCCTTTTAAGCCCTTGTTTTTCCTTATCGATATAAAAATAATCGTACAGCAGATCGAATTGTCGTAATTCTGACTGGATATAATTGCTGGATACATAACCCAGGTCGGCTTTATATCTTTTATAAACACTGAATCTTTTACCCGCATATAATTCCAGGAAATAACTTTTTTCACTGCTTCCCAGCAGGGGGCCATAGATAAACTTCCCGGAAAATTGCTGCGGGTTGGCCGGGTCCACATCAATATCAGAACGGAGAATAAATGAATCCAGAGTTCCGGGTTCTTTAATCAGCGGCTTATCCGGATTGGCGGTAGAATAGAACTCCACTTCCTGTTTATAGGTATTATAGCTGAGAGAAATATTATAGGCCTTGGTTTCCGGTGAAAAAATATCCCCTTTGTTCCTTTCCCCAAAAAGATAGGAAGTGCCAATGACTTTAAAATTCCCGACTAGTTTATATACACCATCGGGTGTTTTGGCTATCAACAAGCGGTTATAATTTAGAGCATTATCCATATATCCGGATTGGCTGTTAGCATCATTGGCTGCCAGTGACAAAGCAGCGATTAAGAAAAATGGCAGGTACTTTTTCATATAAAACATTTCGTATACAAAAGTACTGAAATAACAAAGGAAAGAAATTCGGAAACAAAAAAGGGACTGTTAAATAACAGTCCCTTTTTTGAAAAATCAGAAATGTATTATGGCCTTGGGCTTTTGTATGTCAATATTGCATTGATAAACTGATCAGGCCTTCCGTTTTGTGACAGAATATAAGAGGCAAATATCTTCCTTGTTGCAGGGTCATAATAATTACCTGCAGGAGGTGTAACTGCCGTATTAAGCCTGAATTGCCTGTTCCTTGAATCTGGCGGAGCGTCATTCACAACATTTACCAGTGCATTGGTATTGTTATCAAAAATGAAGCGGGGTGCAGTTGCGCCAAATCCGGAAGCACCGGTTGCACCTGCACCAGTAAAGCATACCTGGATAAAATCACCAAAGCCCCAGTCATCAAAGAACCTTACTGCATTGGGACCACCGGTGATCAGGAAGATACTGGTACCATCACCATTTGAAGGCCAGGTATAGAAATTATTGTCATCGGTGATGCCATAGGCACCCCAGCCCCTGGTATTCAGATCCAGCCTGTAGTTACCATCATACTTATTCTTTAGGGTAAACTCCAGGAACAGGTTCTTGAAGTTTTCAGCGATCTTATAGCCACCGTCAACACTTTCAATGGTTAATCCAATACCGTATGAACTGCTTGGATCCAAAGGAACAGTAGTGGGTATATTAATGGGAACCTGACCGTTCATAGAACCGGCAGGAATTATAACATCCACTACTCCGCTTACTACTCCCGGGATATTATATAAGCTAGTGGAGAATGCAACAATATTAGTTCCGTTCGCAGCATTATAAGCTGTACGCAAAGCATCATTCAATCTCACTTTAACCTTTACATCAGATTTTGGGGCAGAAGATCCCATAAGATTGATGAAAATCACATTATTAATTTTCTGCAAAGTAGGCACCCCTGCATCCAGGCCAATGGTGTATTTAGGGCTGGAAGATAAAGGGAAACCAACCCCTGGTGGTTGGGTATCCGGGTCGTTGATACCATACTGGTTATTCTCAAACCCTTTGTCTTTGAGACATCCTGTAAATACTACCGCAAGGGCAGCCAGGATGAAAGAAGATGAAAGAATTTTTTTCATATTTCTGATTTTTTGAATTTTTTATGAATGTTAGTTGGTGTCCCAGAAAATTTTGCTGAAACGGGTAATGCCGCCAGGTACATTTCCTGCATTATAGTTATACTCTGTTTGAGGATAAAGATAACGAACCGGGATATTGTCGCTGCTGGTGATCAGGGGCGATACAGACCTGAAGGGCCCGATACCACGGGAATTAGGTCCACCGGTATAACCAGCTCCATCACCATATACAAAATTGGTAGATGGTGCATCGTTGGCTGCTGTTGTTTGAAGTATGTTAGTAGCCACTTCTGTGTAAGCAACCCTTCTCCAGTCAGTCCATACTTCCAGCGTAGCAATACCGTTCATGGCAAACCACTTCTGTGACAGAATGGTATATAAACCACCAGCCGGTCCGCCGGGGCCCTGAGCCACACCATTAATATCCACATCCGGGTAAGGTGCGTTAAAGGAGATATAGCTTGCAACAGCAGAAACAGCGTTAGGAACACCGAGGTAAGAAAAGTTTTGCTCAATGGCTGTTCTTAACAGTTGCTCAGGAGTTAAACTCATGTAAGCAGCAGGCAGCGCCCAACCCCTTTGCCTTGCTTCAGCCAACAGAAAATAAGTTTCTGAAGCTGAAAGGATACACTGGGGTGAAGTAACAGTTTTATAGATACCGGGGCCGATACCAGCCAATACAGCTGCTGCGTTGGCAGATATTGGAGGTAACCCATAAGCTACACCAACGAAACCACCGCTACCGGCAGAATAAATACGGCCACCGGTTCCGGGAACTACGGTACTGGTTACACGGGGGTCACCATTGTATTTATAATATTCAATACCCCACTCATTGGCTTTGTAATAAACATCATTGGCAGAACCTGATCCATCCGTATTGGTTTTGTACTGGTTAAAGAATGGATTGGGTTTGTCAATTCCGGTGTAACCCGGATTGATCTGCGCATCCTGGCCGGGCTGAAGGAAACCACTTCCTTCTGCATTGATGGCATTTAACCTGGCAGTTCTGTTGATACCGGCTACATTGTAAGCATGGATCAGCAGGCGGAGTTTCAGTGTATTACCGAAACGCAGCCAGGCAGTCTTGTTACCCTGGAACATGATATCATGGGTAGCAATTGATTTATTAGGAGTAGATGCACTTACAACAGCGCTGCTGATAAGGCCCATACCTGCGTCAATTTCATCCATCAATCCGTTATAAATATCAACACCCTTATCATAAGCAGGTGTAGGGTTACCACTTCCTTTCAAAGCCTGGGAGTAAGGCACATCACCATATACATCCACGAGGATCTGGAAGTCGATTGTTTTCATGATGCGGGCAATACCCTCATAAAAACCGGCTCCCGCAGCCCTGGATTTGATAGCTACGATCTGGTAATCATACGCATTATCATAGCAGGCGTTCCATACACCGTTACCAAACCCTGTAGTGATCTGGTAGGTTTCTTCAATTACATTGGGTGCATACGTACCAGACCTGGCCCAGAAACTCATCCAGTTTTGGATAGGTCCCCACTGCCGGGCAATGATAGAAGCTGTTGCGTTCATAGCAGCCGGTAAAACAGCATCAAATGTAATGGTGCTGTCCGTCGGGCTGTTTACGTTTTGATTGATGTTAAACTGCTGTTTGCGGCAGCCTGTTCCCGCAGCAATTATCATTACTGCGAAGACAACACCAAAAATTAATTTATTCAATTTCATATCTAAGAATATTTAATAATTAAAACTGCAGGTTTAAGCTGGCTCCGAAAATTCTTGTTGGAGGAGTGTTATCCAATCCGCTCACACCTTGTGCATTACCAACTGTATTAGAGAATTCAGGATCTGTCCACTCGTTTGTTTTCGGAAGGAACATAAAGAGGTTTCTTCCGCTTACAGTAAAGGTGGCTCCCTTGATGGTATTTTTGGCAAATCCAAACACTTTAGCCGGGATATTGTAGCTGAGGCTAACTTCCCTGATCTTCCAGAAATCTCCGCTTACAAGGTAGTTGGTATTGGCGTTTGTATTAACGGCCTGAGACCAGAAGTTATAACCACCGCTCAGCGTATAGATACTGGTGTTGTCTACATATTTTGATCCATCCCAGTAAGAGGAATTGGGGAATATGAAAGGCATACGGTTGTTCTGTCCGCTTCTCTTGGAAATACCGGAGAAGTCCATACCGTTACCAATATTACCTGTATATATCTGTGCGCCTCCGCGATAGTCAGCAACTGCACTGAAGGTCAGATCCTTCCAGTTTACACTCAGGTTCAAACCAAGCAAATGCTTGGGCTGAGTTCTGCCAAAAGGTTTAATTACAGGATCAACTTCCGGGAAACCGGTAGTGTTGCTTACAATTACCCTACCCTGGTCATCTCTTTTATAATCAGTCAACTGGAAGATATAAGCAGGCTGGCCAACAATTACATAGTTACCATTTCCGATACCTAACTGGTCAACACCTTCAATGATCTTCGTTACTTTATTATCCTGTAAAGTATAGTTTGCTTTAACATCAATGTTCACTTTACCCAGTTTAACCAACGGAGTTAACCTAAGGTCAAGTTCCAGACCCTTGTTTTCAAAGGCAGCTGCATTCAGCCTGGCACTGGTAAAGCCGGTGGCACCCGAGTACTGCACATCCACAATCTGGTTAGAGTTATCCTGCTTATAAAGAGTAGCTTCCAGGTTGATACGATTTTTCAGGAAACCCAACTCGATACCCACTTCCTGGGTCTCTACAAACTCAGGCTCATACCTAGACAAACGGAGCAGGTTGCTTGAAGTATAACCGCTTAATGTACCATAAGGGAAACCAAAACCAAGGCCATAGGTATTTTCCAAACCTTGTGCTCCCAGGTTCACATTACCGGTTTTAGATAAAGCACCGCGGAGCTTCAGGTAAGAAAGGGTCTTACTATTTTTTAAAGCCGGTATAGCTTCTGATAACAGGAATGAAACGTTGGCGCCGGGATAGAAGAAGTTGGCATTCTTAAAATCAAAATTATAATAATAAGCAAGGCGGCTGTCTATGTCATAGCTACCGGTAACCTCAGCAAAAGCCCAACCTTTATAGTTGACAGAGAATTTACCGAAATAACGGTTAAGACGTGTCTTGGAGTTGCCTTCACCAACACCTGGTTCACCCCTGCGTCCGCTTACGTTGAATAAAGTGGGGAAAGCCAGGTTGTTGCTGGAAACATTAATATTCTTGGAATTATCTTCCCTGAATGAGGTACCTAACAGGGCGTTGAAATCAAAATCTCCGAATTTTTTACGGGCTGTGGCAAAAAGCTCAGAGTTGATACGGCTGTAAGAACTGGAAGCATCTGCTACTGAAGCATTCAAATCACCGGAAGCAGCAATGTTTTTACCGCTGGCTTTTGCCTCAGGGCTGTATTGTAAGGCACCACCAGTACTCTTGGAAGTACCATTGGAAATAGTAGCACCTAAACGATAAGTGAAAGTAAGCCAGTTAGTGGCTTTCATGTTCAACTCAATATTACCTAATACATCCTCTGTTCTTCCCCTGGTCCTGAAATTATCGATCATGAAATAGGGGTTAGAGTAGTAATCATTGAAATAACCATCAGGACTGGCCCAATAATCCGTTCTCCAGTTTTTAAAACGGGTAATAGGAATTTGCATCGGGGTATTGATCAGGTTCCAATACACGGTAAAGTCACGGCCGTTACCAAAGCTGGATCCGGATGTAACATCATAATTACCTTTTGTATATTGTACATTATAAGAAGCCTTAAACTTGTTGAACTCCTTGCTGGCTGCCATGCGAACGGAAATCCTGCGGTTTACATCTTTCGGCATAATACCCTGGATCAGTACGTTCTGGGCACTGAGGTAGAAATCACCAGTAGAGAAAGAAACATCAGTCTGGTTAGTTAAACCTGTATTCCAGAAACGCAATTTTTCTTTCGGAAGGGCCCT
>DASUDW010000047.1:0-7096 GCA_036275415.1 Chitinophagaceae bacterium
TCAAAAAGCCAGGCAGCAGTTCCGGCGGACGGATTTCAAATATCCCACCATCGGCAATACCTGTCCGTTAGCACTGATTTTTTGTATCCCCAATTCTTTTGATTGCGCAGGCTCGTTGGCGAAACCCTTTTTTACTTAAACCTTTTCTCATCTTACCTATCCTTTTCCCAAAAAGTTTTTTTATCACCTCCTGTACTTAAAGTTCAAAAACCATGATGCCTGGCCAATAAAGATTTACTGTATTGCCCGCACCAAAATTCCCACCAACTATACACAAAATGTCCATAACAAGCATTCGTACATTACTAACAATACTATTAGCGGCTATTTTTACGGCTGAAACTCACAGCAGCTTATGAGAAAACTTTCCGGCGCAATCCCCTTCCTTTTACTGGCAGCCGTATCCGTTGCCGCCCTGTTCATCCCCCTATCTGCCGAATTTGATGGCAGTGCCGCCTATAATTATACAGATATCGGCTGGATGCTGATCTCCTCTGCCCTGGTATTGCTGATGACGCCGGGACTATCGTTCTTTTATGGCGGCATGGTGAGCAAGAAGAATGTGATCTCCACTATGCTGCAGAGCTTTATTGCTACCGGGCTCATTACCGTATTTTGGGTGGTGGTCGGTTTCAGCCTGGCCTTCGGCCAGTCTTATAAAGGCATTATAGGCAACCCGGCTGATTTTCTTTTCTTTCAGCATATCAATGCAAAAGGTCCCTGGTCGCTGGCACCCACCATCCCCTTGTTGTTGTTTGCCATGTACCAGTTGAAGTTTGCCATCATCACTCCGGCATTGGTAGTGGGCGGCACTGCGGAAAGGATCCGCTTTACCTCCTACATTCTTTTCATGCTGCTGTTCAGCATTTTTATTTATACCCCCCTTGCCCACTGGACATGGCACCCGGAAGGCATACTTTTCAAAATGGGTGTGCTTGATTTTGCCGGTGGTACTGTGGTTCATATATCTGCAGGTTGCGCAGCCCTTATGGGCGCCATTGTATTGAAAAGAAGAAAGGCGCACTTGCTGAAAGAGGAAGTGAAACCGGCCCGCATCCCCTATGTCTTATTGGGCACCGGACTGCTATGGTTTGGCTGGTTTGGGTTCAATGCCGGTTCGGCCTTTGGGGTTAATAGTATTGCTGTTTCAGCTTTTGCCACCACCAATATCGCTTCGGCAGCCGCAGGCCTTGCCTGGATCTTCTTTGATGTGCTGAGGGGCAACAAACCTTCTGCATTGGGGTTCTGCATTGGCGCTGTAGTGGGGCTGGTAGCTATTACCCCGGCAGCCGGCTATGTGGGGATGCCGCAAAGTATTTTCATCGGCTTTATTGCCGCCATTATTTCCAATATAGCCGTGCACTGGAAAGGCAAAACCACCATTGATGATACACTGGATGTATTTCCCTGCCATGGCCTGGGCGGCATTACAGGCATGCTGCTGACAGGTGTATTCGCCTCCAAAAAGATAAACCCTGCCGGCAATGATGGCTTATTTTATGGCAACACAGATTTCTTCCTGAAACAGGCAACGGGCTGCCTGATTGTAGTGGTATTTGCAACAGTGATGAGCTTCCTGATCTTTAAAGTGGTGAATTATGTACACCCGTTGCGGGTAACGGATGAGGAAGAAGAAAAGGGACTTGACATTTCCCAGCACAACGAAAATCTTTGATTGGATATATCTCCCCAATGAAAAAGCCCCGGCATTGCCAGGGCTTTTGTGCTGATATTAGTTTGCATTTATTCCGGTGCTTTTTCTTCCGCGGCAGGAGCTTCTTCAGCTGCTTTTTTCTTGGCGCCGCCGGAACGACGGGTTTTCTTCGTTGCTGTTTTAGCTTCCCCTTTACCCTTACCGTAGATCTCGTTGAAATCAACCAGTTCGATCATCGCCGTATCTGCATTATCACCCGGGCGGAATCCGAGTTTGATAATACGGGTATAACCACCGGGGCGGCCAGCCACTTTTTCTGCTACAGGGCCAAACAGTTCTTTCACTGCTTCTTTGTCCTGCAGGTAGCTGAATACAACACGGCGCTGGTGCGTAGTGTTTTCTTTTCCTTTGGTAATGATGGGCTCTACATACACCCTTAAAGCTTTTGCTTTAGCGGTAGTCGTAACGATCCTTTTGTGCTGGATCAACTGGCAGGCCAGGTTACTCAGCAAAGCATCTCTGTGTGCTTTGGTGCGGCTTAAATTTTTAATCTTGTCTCCGTGACGCATGACGTTTAAATTTTAAGACCTTGTACCGTGTCAGGAATTACAAGGTTTGTCTTTTATCTACTATTAGAAAATAAAAGACGGTTTATTAATAAATAATCAAAAGAACTTTTATCCTCCCCCTTTGGGCCTGCCTGCCGTACAGGCAGGGGCCGGGGCTTAGAATTCGCTCAGATCAATACCCAGTTTCGGAAGGTCCATACCGAAATGTAAACCTCTTTCGGTAAGTACCTGCTCGATCTCAGCCAGCGATTTCTGACCGAAGTTGCGGAACTTCATCAGGTCTTCCTGCTCATACTGTACCAGTTCGCTCAAAGAGTTGATCTTGGCAGCTTTCAGGCAGTTGAAGGCACGAACAGAAAGATCGAGATCTTCCAGCGGGGTCTTCAATACTTTACGCAGTTGTAAAGTCTGCTCATCCACCAGGTCTTCTTTCTTCTCTTCTTTATTGTCGAAAGTGATGTTCTCGTCTGTGATGATCATCAGGTGCTGGATCAGGATCCTGGAGGCCTGCTTCACGGCTTCTTCCGGATGGATAGTGCCATCGGTAGAAACTTCCATGATCAGTTTCTCAAAGTCGGTGCGCTGCTCCACACGGGTATTTTCAATAGTGTACTTCACATTTTTGATCGGCGTAAAGATGGCATCGATAGGAATATATCCCAGCGGCGCATCTTTCGGCTTGTTATCTTCTGCAGGCACATAACCACGGCCCTTGCCGATAGTCAGTTCAATATCCATACGGGCAGAAGAATCCAGGGTGCAGATCAGCAGATCGGGGTTCATGATCTGGAAAGAATGGGTGGCTTCACCGATCATACCGGCTGTGAACTCGGTCTTATTTTTGATAGAAAGAATGATCTTTTCGTTGGCCACTTCGTGGTCAGCGATCTTTTTAAAGCGTACCTGCTTCAGGTTCAAAAAGATCTCCACTACATCTTCGCTGATACCCTTCATAGTAGCAAACTCATGCTCCACACCTTCGATCTTTACACCAACGATGGCATAACCTTCGAGTGAACTGAGCAATACACGGCGCAAAGCATTACCGATGGTAACACCGTAGCCGGGCTCCAGCGGACGAAACTCGAACTGAGCTTCGAAATCTGTTGCTTTCTGGAGTATTATTTTATCGGGCTTTTGGAAATTAAGAATGGCCATATTTCAATTTTAGATTTACAATTTATTATTTGCGATTTACCGAACAGGTCAATATTTACTATTGACCATTCACCATTCACTATTACTTAGAGTACAATTCCACGATCAGCTGCTCCTTGATATTCTCAGGAACACTCTCCCTTTCAGGATAAGTGATGAAAGTACCTTTCATTTCAGTTTCGTTGAAATCGATCCAGGAGAATTTGGGGTTCTTCGGACGGATAACACTTGTAATAGAAGTTCTTTCCTTGCTGCCTTCTTTGATGGTAACAACATCACCGGGCTTCAACTGGTAGGAAGGAACGTTCACCACATCACCGTTTACTTCAATGTGCTTGTGGCTAACCAACTGACGGGCAGCAGGGCGGCTAGGGGCAATACCCATACGGAAAACGGTGTTATCCAGGCGGGCTTCACAAAGCTTGATCAGGTTTTCACCAGTTACCCCTTTCAAACGGGCAGCCTCTTCAAATGTTTTGCGGAATTGTTTTTCCAAAATGCCGTAAGTGTATTTGGCTTTTTGTTTTTCACGGAGCTGGAGGGCATAATCTGCTAACGTCTTACGCTTACGTTTTTCTCCGTGCTGACCGGGAGGATTGCTGTTTTTTCCCAGCCATTTACCATTGCCCAGGATGGGCTCACCAAAAATGCGTGAAATCTTGGTCTTTGGACCATTGTACCTTGCCATAGTTTTTATTCATTTACGCTTTTTTGTAACGGTGCTTTGATCAGTAAAAGCGTTAAAAATTAATCAGGCACCCTTTTTTAAAATGAAAGCTCTTGGCTTCAATATGTCTTCCTTGCTCCCCTTTAGGGGATGGGGGTTTATACTCTTCTCTTCTTCGGAGGACGGCATCCGTTGTGCGGCAAAGGCGTTACGTCTTTGATCATCACTACTTCTATCCCTGACTGAGAAATAGAACGGATGGCACTTTCACGACCGGCACCGGGACCTTTTACAAATACATCCACCCTTTTCAAACCGGCATCGAAAGCTGTTTTTGCAGCGTCAGATGCGGCCATTTGTGCAGCATAGGGAGTGTTCTTTTTAGAACCTTTGAAACCCATTTTACCTGCACTGCTCCAGGAAATAACCTGGCCGGTTTTGTTGGTAAGGCTGATGATGATGTTGTTGAATGTGGCAGATATGTGCGCATCTCCGTATGCATCTACTTTCACCACTCTTTTTTTGGCCGCAGCTTTTGCGCTGGGTGCCTGCTGTTGTGCTTTTGCCATAATTTAAATTCTGAGGTAGTCTTTACTTTTAATTAAACCTTTGATTGCTCAAAGTCTGAATCAACCCTCCTGCTGACTTACGAAGCTATCCGGCGCTGATTCAAAAATTGTAAGTCCCCTTCACATCGTCCTGCATGAAAGATGAAACTATCATACAGATACAGAGGCGAAGAATTATTTCTTAGCGGCTTTCTTTTTACCGGCCACTGTTTTACGCTTACCTTTCCTGGTACGGCTGTTGGTCTTCGTACGCTGGCCACGAACGGGCAGGCCTTTACGGTGACGCAGACCACGGTAGCAGGCGATATCCAGCAGACGCTTGATACTCATCTGTACTTCTGAACGAAGCTGACCTTCCACTTTCAGCTCTTCCGTAATGGTGTTACGGATAGCATTCAGTTCATCGTCATTCCACTCATGTACTTTCTTGCTACGGTCAATATTATTCTTGTCAAGAATGTACTTGGCAGTGGAGGGACCAATACCGTATATATAGGTAAGTCCTATTTCTCCTCTTTTATTTTTTGGTAAGTCAACACCGGCAATACGAGCCATATTTCTATTTTAGATTTTTAGAATTACGATTTAAGATGGATTATCCCTGGCGCTGCTTGAAGCGGGGATTCTTTTTGTTAATAATGTACAGCTTACCCTTACGACGTACAATCTTACAATCGGCGCTGCGCTTTTTAATGGATGCTCTTACTTTCATGTTTTTTGCTATTAGCTGTTAGCTTATTTATACCTGAAATTTATTCTTCCCCTTGTTAAATCATATGGCGACAACTCAACTCCTACTTTATCCCCGGGCAGAATACGTATATAGTTCATCCTCATCTTTCCGGAAATGGTTGCCAGTATTTCATGGCCATTTTCCAGTTTTACCCTGAACATTGCGTTGGACAGGGCTTCTATAATCGTACCGTCCTGTTTTATAAGGGGTTGTTTCGACATAATTTTTTGGGAACGCAAAGGTAAGCGTATCAGCCCTAAAAAAGAAAAAACCCCCGCTTTTTTTAGCGGGGGTGTGGAAAATTGCTGATAAATCTCATTAAACACCTGTCTGTCAGGCCTTATGCAGGCATATCCAGGTGCACTTTTGTCATATTGAGGTACAGGTTTTGGAATTCATGGACGGCCATCGGGGCATAAAAATGCCTCCTGTCCTCCCTCCACCACATTTCCACTTTGGAAAAGTCGCCTTTTTTGGGAATAAGTACCCTGAAGGAGTCCCTTTTGAACTTATAACCATCTTCCACCTCTTCCCCGGTGAACCCGAACTTTAAAAGATGTGATTCATCGAGGTCAACCGGATACATATCCTCCTGGCTGAACCAGAATTCCTGTACGCCATTATTCACCAGCGCCTGGTGCTCCTCATGACTGATATCGACCACTGTTCCTTCCCGCATTATCCCTTCATCATTGATCCTTACAACATCGCCTGATTTTAATTGTCCGATTTTAAGCATAGCAAGTCGTTTTAGTTATCCGAATATAAAAAGAATCAATGGTTTGTCAAATGACCTTACTATTATTTTAATCAGGTTCCTTATATTTATACATATTCATTAACCAAAACCCAACTAGTATGAAAAAAATGTTCAGTGTAGTCCTGTTGCTGGCAGGTATTTCCATTGCTTCCTGCGGCGGAGGTAAACAATCAGCCAAAGACATTGCTGCCAAATGGTGCGATTTAAACGGCAAAGTTTTTAAAGCTGCCGAAGGAGCCGAAAAAGATGCTGCCAAAGCCGCCCGTGACAAGTTTGAAAATGAAATAGAAGCCAAATACAAAGGCGATGAAGCTTTTATGAAGGAAGTAGAAACAGAAGTGGAAAAATGCGAAGCTGCTTCTGAAGGCAAATGACAAATAAGAAACCCTGTGTTATCACAGGGTTTTTTATTATTTAAAATTTGCTTTCATTACCCGTAACACATTTCCTCCCAGGATCTTTTTTATAGAGTGTGTGGAATATCCCCTTTTCAATAACTCCTCAGTTATTTTGGGATAAGCAGTTACATCATCCATACCAACAGGAAGGGAACTGACCCCATCAAAATCGGAACCCAGCCCTACATAGTCGTCTCCTACCAGTTTTACGATATAATCGATATGGTCCACCAGTTTTGCCAGGCCGGGGCGGTAAGGTTCCAGTTCTTTGCCGAAAATAGTACTCCACACCTCATTCATTTTGGCAGCATCATATTTATTTTTCAATGAGTCTTTGATCTGCTGGCCCCTAGCCCCTTCCAGTTCATTCATCTTTTTCGCAAAGTTGCTGTCCAGAAAGCCTGAATAAAAATTGATACAGATGACACCGCCGTTTTTGGCAACCGCCTTTATTTGGTCATCCTTTACATTCCTGAATACCGGGCAGATTGACCATACTGAACTGTGTGATAGCAAAACAGGCTGGGTGGTTACCGACAAGGCATCATAAAATGTTTTTTCACCCACATGTGAGAGATCGACAATTAC
>DASUDW010000048.1:0-4424 GCA_036275415.1 Chitinophagaceae bacterium
CTGATAAACCTGGCAACGGATAAACTCAACCTGGTCAACCTGAGTGTCATTTACCGGTATGTGGTGCTGGCCAAGGCTCTTAAGTTTAAAGTACCTGATTTTTGCCTTTTGCTTGAGTTGATGAATGCCAGTCCGTTCAGCACCTGGAATCATCAGACATCACTTTACACTCAAATTTCTCCTGCTGCTACTGTTTCGTTCTGTAAACTGGCAACGGCTGTCAAGCAAACAGGTTTTAAGCCTGCCACCCTGCAATATATTTTTACCGGTGAACTACCGGCCGATTCCAACCTCGGCCTGCCTGCCGAAAAAGTATATAAGGCCGTAAAAGCCATCCGGGAAATATTTGCAGCGATAGAGCAGGACCACCCCGATGTGCCGGCCACACCGCTGACGGCAGATATGCTGCGAAGCAAACTTTCCCTCACTTTCCGGCCGGAAACTGTCAATCAGCTGATCGCCATTATTGAGGGTACTGTGACGGCCGATGTTTTGACCACGGCCAACCTGGCCATCGCCATTCCATCGGCACTGTCGCCTAAGTACAGTTATACCAAGGCCAGTGGCCGGTTGTCCTGCACCGGTATCATGACAGATGCAGAAAAGACCACCCTGCTCACACTCAATGCGGCTGTGGCCTATACGGATGCGGTCAATGCCCTGTATAAGTCCCAGGAAGATTTTCTTACGGCTAATTTCAGCGGGGTATTTGTCGCCAATATGCCGGCCGCCTTTATCACTTTGCTGGATCACCCGGCGCAGGCCACGGCGGCTGCACAGGAAGAAAAATTCAAGCTGGTGTACGACAATTACCTGCCCCTGCTGAAGCAAAAACTGCGGGAAGATGCCATCACCCAGCATATTGCTGCGCTGACAGGTCTCAGTGATGAAGCAGCAAAACTTTTGTCGGCCACCGATATCAATAACCTGATTACTGACCTGGCCAAAGAAGGTTTTTCGGCCACTTATTACAGTGATGCCACCTGGACCACCCATGTACTCGAAAGAATTGACAGCGAGATTAATTTCAACTGGGTGGCGGGCAGTCCGGACGCCGCCGTGCCGGCCAATAATTTCAGTGTAAAATGGGAGGCTTACCTTACCCCGCCTGCCAGCGGTGAGTATACCCTGATAGCAGCCGTGGACGGGGCCGATGAAGCCTTTAAACTTTATATCGATGATGTGCTGGTACTGGAAAAACCGGCGGCCAATGCTACATTATCCTGGGAAGTGCTGGCTTCCCTGAATGCCTCCCAAATGCACCAGTTGAGACTGGAGTATGCCGAAACAAGCGGTAATGCTGCAGTAACGCTTTCCTGGAAAACAGCCACTACTGCCGCAGAAGTAATTCCGGCTTCGGCCTTGTTCCCTGCAAAGATCACCAATGCATTTTCGGCAACGGCTACCATTTATCACCGGGCGGCCCGGTTCATTACCGGTTTTAAACTGGATGAGACAGAACTCGATCATTTTATCACTTACAAAGCTGATTTCGCCAATATAGATTTCAAGGCCCTGACTGCCACACACTGGTCAAGGATTAGTGATTACACCGTTTTGCGGAATGCCATACCGCAGGCGCAGGCAACGCTAACCGATGTTTTTAAACTGGCCAACAGTACCAACCCGGTTCCCACCGTCAATGAACTGAGGGACCTGCTGGCACAGGCCACTGCCTGGGACAGTACCAGCCTTGATTATTTTATCAATACGCATTTTACACTGCCCTTGGCATCCTTTAAGAACGAAATGGATCTTACGCTACTAAGCGATGCCATCCGCATTGTTGCCAAAACGGGTATCGGGGCCAGTACCATTGCTGAATGGGGTAAGGCCGAAACAGATTTTGATAAACTCTATGCTACCGCCCAGCTGATCAAGAGTACGGTGAAGGCAAAATATGAAGAAGAAGACTGGCTGGATGTGGCGGGTAAGCTGAGTGACAAAATACGGGAGAACCAAAAGCAGGCGCTGATCAGCCATTTACTTACCCGCCAGGATATCATTGACTGGGGCGCTAAAGATGCTGATGGCTTGTTTGAGTATTTCCTGATTGATGTGCAGATGGGTACCTGTATGGAAACTTCCCGGATTGTACAGGCCAATGCAGCGGTACAGCAGTTTGTCAACCGCTGCCTGCTGAATATGGAAAGCGACAGAAGGACCGGCAGTGAAAAAGGGGTATCACCGGAAGCCATCGATGCAGACCGGTGGGAGTGGATGAAGAACTACCGGGTGTGGGAAGCCAACAGAAAAGTGTTTTTGTATCCGGAGAACTGGCTGGAGCCGGAATGGAGAAATGACCGCAGTGAAATATTTAAAGCTCTTGAATCCGAGCTGGTGCAAAATGATATTACGGACCGGAGTGTGGAAACGGCTTTCCGTAATTACCTGGGCAGCCTGAATGAAGTGGCCAACCTGGATGTGGTGGGCATGTACCAGGAAAATGATACGGATGGTTCTCTTAAATTGTTGCATGTATTTGGCCGTACCCACAATGCACCCTATACGGTGTATTACCGCACCTGGAATGAATATATGAAATGGTCGGCCTGGGAGAAAGTGCAGGTAGATGTAAGAAATGTGGAAGAAGGAGACAACAGCGGGGTACACCTGGTACCGGTAGTCTGGAAGAACCGCCTGTTCTTGTTCTGGCCGGAGTTTATTGAGAAGAAAGAGAACCCGGCGGGGAATAAAACACAGACTGCTACTGAATTATCCAAGAAAGCCACTTCAACCCTGGAGGCCTATACGACTTGGGAAGTACGCCTGGCGTGGACAGAAAAGGTGGAAGGGAAGTGGACACCCAAACAACTATCCAAAGAATTTATTTTCACCTACCGGCCGGATGACACTACCTTTTCAGATTTTTCCTTTACTACTTCCATTAATGAAGCTACCAATGAACTGAGTATCTCTATGTGGAGCTTATTGCCCTTTGCCGAGATTGCTCATTTCCTGCTGACGGATATACAATCTAAAGTTGCAGTAGAATACCCGGGTTATATCGCTTTTATTATTGTGCCGGTGGGTGCTTATGATAATTCCTTTGAGAAAAGGATAAAGAATGATAAGCTCAAATTAAAGGATGACACATATCTTAATAAAGTCGTCAATCACCGGTTGCTGGGCGCCAATAATGAACCGGGTTTTGAATATGCTATTGCCAACCCGTTTTTCTATCATGATGCGTTGAGGACCTATTTCGTAAGACCGGTGGATATTACCATTCTGGAACGAGTAACGAGCCCGGATATTTTTTATCCCGTTATTCCGGGGGTATTTGTGGATGACAGCTGGTATACACAGCCGCATTTTCCGGAAATAGGGCCCGATGACTATATGCCCGGTACCATACTGCCCGGCGGCGGATACACCGATCCGGTCAGGTTTACTTTCGGTAACTACGGCGTGGGTGAATTGCATTATAATCCGAAGGCCACTGCCGGCGGGCAGTCAGTGATGGGCGGTATGTTGCCCGGTACATCTGTACCGTTCAATGGAAACACAACAGGCGGCGCTATGCCCCGGACAATGATGATGCGGAGCATGAATAATCCGGCTGCTCCCCAGGCAGGGGGAGCCAATATCCTTGGCACGCAATACCCGTACATGGAAAAGTACAAGCCGGGTAAACTGGGAAAAGCCTTTGATAAATACCATATAGCGGACCGGTATAAAGGGTATTGGAAAACCCGGAAAGATACCGGGCTGGAGTTCCATACATTCTATCATCCCTATTCTACGGAGTATGTTACCCGCCTGAACCGTTACGGGGTAAAAGGGATGCTGGAAAGTGATACGGTACTGCCCAGCGATGAGGGCGATACGTTTGTGACGAATTATAACCCGGTATTCACATCAGGCCTGGTGCAGAAGCCGGCCGATTTCAGCACCCGTACGTATTTCAAACAGAATGTTTGTTTTGATGTGTATGGCGCCAACAGTTTGTATAACTGGGAATTATTTTTTCATGCCCCGTTGTATATTGCTATCCGTCTCAGTAAGAATGGCCGTTACGAAGAGGCCATGAAGTGGTTCCATTATATTTTCGATCCTACTACGGATGAATTGCCCCTGGCAGGGCAGAGTGAAACCTCCCGATACTGGAAAGTGTTGCCCTTTAAAACAACCCCCAGTACATCGCTGGAAGAATTCTTCCTGGGGCTAACGCCCAACAATAACCGGACGGTCGAAAACCAGCAGATAGGCGAATGGCGGGATAATCCGTTTGATCCGCACCTGGTTGCCAGTAACAGGCCGTTAGCCTACATGAAGAATGTAGTGATCAAGTATGTGGAGAACCTGCTGGAATGGGGCGACTTTTTATTCCGGCAATTTACCCGGGAGAGTGTAAATGAAGCATTGCAGTTGTATGTAATTGCCAATCATATTCTGGGGCCCAGGCCGGAATTTGTCCCCAA
>DASUDW010000049.1:0-6414 GCA_036275415.1 Chitinophagaceae bacterium
GGAGGCAGTTTCATTTTTGGTTATCTCGCCGGTGTAGCAAAATTGCCTTCCTATATCAAAAGGATCAGTTTTTTAGACAGCAATTATGGATACGACAGCACTTATTATCTTAAAATAAAAGAATGGCTGGTTAACGTTAAAGGGGCATCACTTAATGTTTTTGCTTATAATGATAGTATAGCTTTATATAGTGGTAAGCCAGTTGTTTCCGCAACAGGCGGCACCTGGTACAGGTCGCACCTTATGTTAAATGATCTTCAAAGGGATTTTAAATTTGTTCGTACATCTGCCGACAGTATGGAGATTGCAAAAAGCAAAGGGAATAGCATTCAGTTTTTTCTCAAATACAATTTTAACAATGGAATTTACCATACCCAACAGGTAGAATACAACGGTTTCATTCATTCTGTCCTTGCAGGTACAAAGTATGATAGCAGAAGGTATACCTATTATTCAGGCCGGGCATACGCTGGTATGATAAGGTGATTTTGTCCGGTATTTTTCTATGCTATTTCACTTAATTCCAGCCAGCGAAGTTCTTTTTCATCCAATAAACGGGTTACTTCACCTATGCGAACAGACAGTTGCTGTAATTCATCAAAAGGCGTGCTGCCACTATTCAATTTTTGAGTAATAACTTCTTTTTCAGCTGAAAGATCGCTTATTTCTTTTTCAAGCAGTTCGAATTCTCTTTTTTCTTTGAACGATAATTGACGCCGTTCTTTATCTTTTGAAATTTGTACTGTCTGTTTCTCTTCTGTTTTCCTGGCTACTGATTCTTCTTTTGATTGTTGTGACCGGTACTGGCTGTAATTACCCGGGAAATCCCGGATAATGCCTTCTCCTTCAAATACAAACAAATGATCTACCAGCCTGTCCATAAAATAGCGGTCATGAGAAACGATTAGCAGGCAACCGGGAAACTCACTTAAAAAATTCTCCAGCACACCCAGGGTGGGCAGGTCCAGGTCATTGGTGGGTTCATCCAGTATCAAAAAATTCGGATTTCGGAAAAGTATAGATAAAAGATGCAATCTTCTTTTTTCACCACCGCTCAGTTTGCTTATATAGGTATATTGCTTGTCCGGGTCGAATAAGAATAATTGTAAGAACTGGGCTGCACTCAAAGATCCGCCGCTTGCAAGGGGGAAATTTTCGGCCATTGATTTTACAAATTCAATGACCCGCATATCTTCTTTAATGACCAGCCCTTGCTGAGAGTAATTGCCGAAGATCACAGTATCTCCGACATTGATCTTACCGCTGTCTGCTTTTTCTATTCCCTGCAGTATATTGATGAAAGTGGACTTGCCCACTCCGTTTTTACCAACTACGCCAATTCTTTCCCCCTTTTTAAACGTGTAATCAAAACCTTTCAGGATTACTTTATCTCCGTAGTTTTTATAAACTTTTTTCAGTTCTATCACTTTGCCGCCCAGGCGGCTCATTTTCATATCGAGTTGCAGTTGATCGTCTGACAACTGCTGTTTTGCTTTTTTTTCAACTTCATAAAAATTATCCTGGCGGCTCTTACTTTTAGTGGTCCTTGCCCGGGGTTGTTTTCTCATCCACTCCAGTTCTTTTCGGTAAAGGTTCCTTGCCTTATCAATGCTGGCAATTTCACTTTCCTGTCTGGCAGCTTTTTTTTCCAGGTAATTTTCATAGTCGCCTTTGTAGGTGTAAAGGTTACTTCCTTCCAGTTCCCAGATTTCGGTACAAACGGCATCCAGGAAATACCTGTCATGTGTTACCAGCAGTAATGTTACATTTTCCTTGTCCAGAAAATGTTCCAGCCATTCCACCATTTCAACATCGAGATGATTGGTAGGCTCATCCATGATCAGCAACACATGTTTATGCCCAAAGCCAATATCAATTAGGGTTTTGGCAAGGGCTACCCTTTTTCTTTGGCCGCCGCTCAATGTGCCCACTGGTTGTGTGAGGTGGTGTATATTTAATTTGCCCAGTACCTGCTTTACTTTGGCATCAAAATCCCAGGCGCCTAACTCATCCATTTTGATGATAGCAGCGCTGAGTTTTTCTGTATCATGTGTTTCACTAATTTGCTCATATTCTTTGATGGCATTGAGTACCGGGTGATTATGAAAAAAGATATTATCCAGTATTGATTTATCTTCTATAAAAGATGGCTCCTGCTCAAACAATACGACATCAACGTCTTTATTGATCCAAACTTTACCTTCATCTGCAGTTTCTTTACCGGCAAGGATTCGGAGTAACGTTGATTTGCCGGTGCCGTTTCGGGCAACGAGGGCAATTTTATCGCCTTCTTCAATATGAAATGAAATATCAGAAAACAGGGGCTGTATACCGTAACTCTTGGCGAGGCCTTCAACAGAAACATAATGCATGCCGCAAAGATAATCTTAACGGTTCATTAGCCATATGAGTAAACATATCAGCAGTGTAAGAAGTGCAATGCCCAGTGGTTTGAATTTTTCTGCTGCATCTCTTTGTTTGCTTCCGCTTAGATGTTCGAGAATTTGTTTTTTTGTTTGTTCCTGTGCGCCTGATAGCTTCAATAACTGGTTAACCACAGGTTCTGCCATATTAGATGGCAAAGAATGAATTGTTTTTAGCAGTATTGTAATGACATTGTGGTTGGTTGCCGTTTCATTAAAGAGGTTTATCTTTTCAATTGTTTCATCCTTTAATAGTTCCAGCAGGTATTGTTGCAGTTGTAGTTTATCCATTCGGAAAATATCAAGCCTTGAAACATATTTTTCCAGTTCCAGTGATTGCTTTAGAAGTGTAACAGGTGTGATAATTTCCTGTGTACGCTGATAACCCATGCTTTGATTATACCATCTTTGTTGCAGGTAGTAATCTTTTTTGGCCGGATCGGTTAGTATTTCATAGGCTTCTTTTATTTCGGCAAATTGGGCAGCAGCATAAGTGTCATTAGCGTTTTTGTCCGGGTGATATTGCAAAGCCAGTTTACGGTATGCTTTTTTGATTTCGGCCACTGTGGCCGAAGGCTCTACCTGCAGAATGGCGTAGTAATTTTTTATGTAAAACATCGTTGCGAAGATATAGAGGCCCGAAGATTTGTTTATCCAGATTATTACAAACGTATAACAATCGCCATCCGGATATTGTTATAAATAAATTTACCTTTAGTTATCATTTACCATTTAAAATTGATTTATATGAAAGATAAAGGAGAAAGCAGGAGGAATTTCCTGAAAAAAACGGGGCTGGCAGGTGTTTCCGCCATGGTACTTCCGTCATGGGCCTGTGCTGAAGGGCGATTAGCGGTTGCAGGTATTACAGCAGAGGAAATACCATTCGAACAGCGGGTATTATCCTACGGTTATACTGCGCTTGAGCCGGTCATTGATGCATTGACCATGGAGATACATTATACAAAACATGCAGCCGCCTATGCAAAGAACCTTGCTGATGCGTTAAAGGCCGAGGCTGTTGATACAGGTAAAGAAAAACTTACTTCTTTACTTGGTAAAATATCAAAGTATTCTGTAAAAATGCGCAATAACGGCGGCGGACATTATAACCATGAATTTTTCTGGACAAGTATGAAAAGTCCGGTGGAGTCCAATTCGCCGCAATCTGCGATCATGAAAGCCTTCATAAGTAATTTCGGTTCATTCGAAGCATTCAAAAATCAGTTCACTGATGCCGCAAAGAACAGGTTTGGCAGCGGCTGGGCATGGCTGGTAAAAACTGCCGACAAAAAACTGGTCATAGGCTCTACTCCCAACCAGGACAATCCGTTAATGGATGTAAGCGAACTTAAAGGGACCCCTCTGCTGGGCCTCGATGTGTGGGAGCATGCCTATTACCTGAAATATCAGAACAGAAGGCCGGATTACATCAATGCCTGGTGGAATGTTGTTGACTGGCAGGTAGTACAAAGGAGATTTGATGCAGCCTGATCTATTTCAGGTATTTATTGAAAAAATCAATCGTCCGCTGCCAGGCTAATTTGGCAGCGGTTTCATTATACCTTGTCGGGGCAGTATCATTATGAAACGCATGTTGGGCTCCGGGATACATATATAATTCGTAGGTAATATTGTTGGCTTTTAACGCTTCTTCATAAGCTGCAATACCCTTATTTACTCCTTCATCCAGTTCTCCATAATGTAATTGTACAGCTGCTTTAATCTTGACTACATCTGTTACTGCCGGTTGGCGGCCATAAAAAGCTACGGCTGCTTTCAACGATGGAATATTTACAGCCAGGTTATTGCTCATGGCTCCGCCCCAGCAAAATCCTACACAACCGAATTTGCCGTTACAATCATTTCTGGATGGCAGGTAATCAAATACTTTACTGAAATTCTGCAGATTGTCTTCTGCTTTTAGTTGTTGAAATTTTGCCCGTGCCTCATCTGCATTTTCCGGCGTACCGCCTAAAGGTGATAAGGCATTTGGGGCAATGGCGAGGAAACCAGCCCTGGCAGCTCTTCTGGCTACATCTTCAATATGAGCATTTAAACCCCGGTTTTCATGAATGACCACTACGGCCGGGTATTTTTTATTTTTTAAAGGCCTGGCAACGTATGCTTGCATATCGCCATTTACTCCCGGGTAAGATATCCTTTCTGTAAAAAGGTCGTCTTGCGGAGTTATGGCAGCATGGGCATCATTTACTTCTATGAGTGGTAAAATAGCCATGGCTGCTGCGGTTCCACCGGCGAGTAAACTAAGTCTTTTCAAAAATTCCTGGCGGCTCAAAGGCTTATGAGTATACTCATCATATAGGTTTATGATACGCTGGTCCATGGTTCTTTTTATTTTAAAGGTATAAAGAACGATGTTCTGTTTATTAAAAAAGTCCAATAGACCGGGCCGTTTCTGCAAATAATACTTGTTAAAAAAACTGGCTATATTTATCATGAATTTTTAAACAACCAGCTAATATGAAAACTATCCTTAAAACTTATATGAACAGGGCGATCTGTATGTTCGCTTTTACAGCAATCCTTCTTGCTTCTTGTCAAAGGGAGATTGATGGCCCGGGTGGCAATACACCTGTAAATCCCGGAGTAAATGATAATGAAATGGTAACAGGTGGTGTAACCGGAATAGTGGTAGATGAGAATGACAGACCAGTACAGGGTGCTATTGTTTATAGCGGAACCAATTCAACTACCACTGACCACTATGGATCATTCCGTTTCAGGAATATTAATTTATCCAAGGCTAATGGTACTGTAAAAGTTATTAATACGGGGTATTTTACTGCTTACCGTTCCTTTGTTTCCGTAGCAGGCAGAATCAATAATGTGCGGATAAAATTGATACCTAAAACTAATTCCGGATCTTTTGTTGCGTCCACAGGGGGAACAGTAAATATTTCCGGCGGAGCAAAACTGGTAATGCCGGCCAATGCTGTAACTGATGCATCCGGAAACGCTTATACCGGATCGGTAAATGTGGCGATGGCATGGATTGATCCTTCTTCTGCAGATTTACCCAATATATTAATGGGAGACCTTCGTGGTATCACGACGGATAACCAGGAAAGGGGGCTTTCCACCTATGGTATGATAGGGGTAGAACTTACTGGCACCGGCGGACAGGCACTAAAGGTTGCCGCAGGTAAAACAGCAGAGCTTACTTTTCCAATACCGGCTTCTTTGCAGGGAGCAGCACCTTCCACAATTGACCTTTGGCATTTTGATGAAGCCACTGCAAGATGGAAGCAGGAGGGAACTGCCACCCGCACTGGAGCCAATTATGTGGCCAATGTAAGCCACTTTTCTTTCTGGAACTGTGATGCTCCCTTTCCTTTAGTAGATCTATGCATGTCTTTTAAAGATCCCAGTGGGCAGCCATTAATAAATGCTCAGGTACGTATTAAACGTACTGTAAATAATAGCTATGGATACGGAAGAACAGACTCTGCCGGTAATCTTTGCGGAAAAGTGCCAAAAGATGAGGCACTTGTTTTGGAAGTGCTTGATCAGTGTTATAGTGTGGTGTACAGCCAGAATATCGGCCCCTTTAGTACTGCCACCACATTGCCTGTTGTAACAGTAACCATACCTTCTGCCAATAGCCTGACAATTACAGGTACCATTACTAATTGTGCTAATGCAAATGTTACCAATGGTGCTGCGGTTATTTATATGAACGGAGGAAATTATTACAATGTTCCTGTGAACAATGGTACTTTCAGCATTACAATTTTACGCTGTACCAGCGGCACAGTAAATTTTTCTGTATTGGGAGTAGATTATACAACCATACAGCAAAGCGTACCGGTGAGTGGAAGTGGTACTACCGGCACAGTAAATGTTGGCACTTTGCAGGCCTGTGGTACTTCATCGGCTCAGTTTATTGAACTGATGATTGACGGAACGCCATACAACTATGTTTCACCGCCGGATAATTTTAATTATTCTGATTCAACTATAACAGGTC
>DASUDW010000050.1:0-13166 GCA_036275415.1 Chitinophagaceae bacterium
ATCACTTCCTGGTTGGCCAGGCCGTGCAGCGGACCGGCAAGGCCGTTCATACCGGCAGCATAGCTCAGGTAAGGGTCACTTAAAGCTGATCCGACAAGGTGTGTTGTATGCGCCGATACGTTTCCACCTTCATGATCGGCATGAATGGTCATATACAAACGCATCAGTTCTTTAAAACTTTCATCCTCAAAACCCAGCATATGGGCAAAATTGCCGGCCCAATCCAGCAAACCGTTTGGCTGAATATGATCACTGTTCTTATACTTCCTGCGGTAGATATAGGCTGCAATTCTCGGCAAGCGGGAAAGCAACACAATACTATCATCAAATACCGGCAGCCAATAATCTTTCTTACTTAAGCCTTCTGCATATTTTTTATGAAAATAGCTTTCGGTCTGCAGCGCCATTACCCCCACTACAAACATGGTCATAGGATGAGTATTCAACGGCAATGCATCGATTGCCTCAAATACATGATTGGGCACATGGCTCCTGCGCTGCAGGATGTTGGTAACATGGTTTACCTCATCCTGGTCAGGCAGTTCACCTATCAGCATCAGGTAAAACAAACCTTCAGGCAGCGGTTCGCTTCCGCCGGGAGCCTTGGGCAGTTTTTCCTGCAATTCAGGAATAGAATAACCCCTGAAACGAATTCCTTCCTGTGCATCCAGCAGGGAAGTTTCGGTAACCAGCCCAGTCATACCTCTCATTCCCTGGTAGATTTGGGAAAGTGTTACTTCGCCAATTACTTTATTTCCATGCTCTTTTAAAATGTCTTTGATTTCAGCGGCTACAGCCTCAGATTTAGCTTTAAACCGGTCTTTTATGATACCCATAATGGCAAATTTTGGAGGGAATTGAGAAAAAATTGAGGAGGCAAAACTACTGAATGCCCCCTGCTACAACAAAAATTAAGGGGTAAAGTTTAACCGGTTGTACACTGATATTGGTCAGTTTGTTATTTAGGTGTACGACGATACAACCAGTAAGCCACACCTGTAAATACAATATTAGGGACCCAGGCCGCCAGCATAGGATGAAAATTGCCTTTAGTGGCAAAAACAGTAGAAAACCGGTCTGATAATATGAATAGTGCTGCTATAGTAATACCCAACGCCAGGTGCATGCCGCTCCCCCCTCTTGTTTTACGACTGGCTATTACAGCCCCTATCATTGTAAGTAATAAAAGAGCCGCAGGCGTAGCAGTTCTGCGGTAGCGTTCTACTTTGTAAGCATTTAACCCTTCTGTGCCCCTGGCTTCTTCTTCCCGGATGAATTGCACCAATTCGGGAGTAGTCAGTTTATCTTTCAGGTATTCATCTTTGCGTAGGTCTTCCGGGTCCAGTTTTAGTTTTAAGGTATAGCCCGGAAGGTTTTTTGTCCTTTCACCCATACTGTCAACAAATCTTTCAACAGCATTCACCAGGTTCCATTGTTGGGTAGCTGTATCCCAGTTAATGGACTCTGCCCTGAGGTTGTAAACGACTTTATTGCCTTTTATTTTCTCCATAAAAAAGCCCCTTGCCGTTTTGGTAAGCGTATCGAAGTCGCGGATACCGACAAATGTGTTAGTGTCGATCCGTTTATAAAAACAGCGGTCACAATTACCAAAATACCTGTTTTTAGTAGGGTCACTCTTATCAATATATGTGCTCTGAAAATTACTCCTGATAGCATTAGCTTTTGGAATCCAATAACGGCTGCCGACCCATAGCAGAAGGGCCAGGAAAATACCTCCAACGATGTAAGGCCTCAAAAAACGGTTGTAACTGGTGCCGCTGGCCAGTATGGCTATCACTTCAGACCGTGTGGCCATACGGCTGGTGAAGAAAATAACAGCTATAAAAACGAAAAGCGGAAAAAGGAGGCTCCATATCCAGGGCACAAATCCCAGGTAGTATTTATTGATGATCTGGCTGGTGCTGAGGTTTGCCTTCACAAAATCGTCCGTTTTTTCGCTGCTGTCAACTGCCACAGCTACAACTGTAAACAACAAGAGACAAAAGAAAAAGGTAACCAGGAATTTCTTTAGTATGTACCAGTCAATTTTTTGCATCGGAAAGAGGCAAATGTAATTGAAAAAAATGTTGCCGCTTTGTGAAAGAAACTTTGATTAAAACCCGATTTACAGGCCGGTACTACCGTTTTTGTTTCAACCGCGGCACCATATCATTTTTCCAGGAGTAAAAGTCGCCGGCCAGTATATGCTTCCGGGCTTCGGCCACCAGCCACAGATAGAAAGCAAGATTGTGTACACTGGCAATGGTAAGCCCCAGTATTTCCTTTGCTTTCATCAGGTGGCGCAGATAAGCCTTACTGTAGTAGTTACTAATATCACAAGGCAGATCTTCATCAATGGGTGAAAAATCATATTCCCATTTCTTATTGTCAATATTAATAACACCATCTTTTGTAAAAAGCATAGCATTGCGACCATTACGGGTGGGCATTACACAATCAAACATATCCACACCCATACCTATACATTCCAGGATATTCCAGGGAGTGCCCACCCCCATCAGGTAGCGGGGCCTATTCACCGGCAAATGATCACAGCACCAGTCACAAATTTCATACATTACCTCTTCCGGCTCCCCCACACTTAAGCCGCCAATAGCATTGCCGGTGGCTTGTTTAGCTGCTATGTATTCGCAGGAAAGCTTCCTCAGGTCTTTGTAAGTGCCCCCCTGAACTATGGGAAATAAATTCTGGGTATACCCGTATTTTGGTTCAGTGGCGTTAAATCTTTCCAGGCACCTGTCGAGCCAGCGGTGCGTCATTTCCATGGATTTTTTGGCATAACTATATTCACTGCCTCCGGGTGGGCATTCATCAAAGGCCATGATGATATCTCCGCCGATAGAACGCTGTATGTCCATTACTGTTTCCGGAGTAAAGAGGTGTTTGCTGCCGTCAATATGAGATTGAAATGTAACTCCTTCTTCTTTGATCTTTCGGGTGCCGGCCAGGGAAAAGACCTGGTATCCCCCGCTATCCGTTAATATGGGCTTAGCCCATCCATTGAAGCGGTGCAAACCTCCTGCAGCTTCCAGTACCTGCAGGCCGGGGCGCAGATATAAATGATAGGTATTGCCCAATATGATCTGTGCCTTTACATCCTCCAGCAATTGCTGTTGGGTAACAGCTTTTACACTACCCACAGTTCCCACCGGCATAAATATGGGAGTAAGTATATCACCATGATCAGTCGTTATTTTTCCGGCCCGGGCTTTGGAACCGGTGTCGGTATGTTGCAGTTGAAATTGTAAAGAGGGCATATAGGGTGCAAAATAACTTTAAACCAAATAATCCTTAAACCAGCCACCTACATTTTTGGAATCTTATTGCTTGTCAGCCCTTAAACTTTTTATCTTCGCCGCCATGCCACCGATTAACTGGGGAGAGATAATTTTTTATGTATTTGCCGCCGTAACCGCCATCCAGGTTTTTTATTACGGATGGTTTTTCAGCCGCATTGCTTTTTTTAAGCCCAAAACCAAAACAAAAAGTCAGCAACATCCGGTATCTGTTATTATTTGTGCAAGAGACGAGGACGAAAACCTTGCCCGCAACCTGCCGGGTGTACTGGTACAGGCCTATCCCAGCACTTATGAAGTAGTAGCCGTAAACGATAATTCGGTGGACGATTCAAAATATATACTGCAGGAGCTGAAAAAAACGTTCAAGTCGCTGCATGTAGTTGAATTGACACAGGAAGCCATGCATATTGCCGGCAAAAAATATCCCTTATCTATTGGCATTCGGGAGGCCAAACATGAAATTTTACTGCTTACTGATGCGGATTGTGTACCTGCCAGTGAACATTGGGTGGAAAAGATGCAGGCCGCTTATAATGAAGACACAGAGATTATATTAGGCTACGGCGCTTACCATAAAAAAAGGGGGCTGCTCAATAAACTGATCCGTTTTGAAACTTTTCATACGGCCCTCCAATATCTTTCTTATGCGCTGGCAGGTATCCCTTATATGGGTGTTGGCAGAAATTTATCTTACAAAAAAAGCCTGTTTTTCCGGCACAAAGGTTTTTCCTCCATTAATCATATACCCAGCGGAGATGATGATCTCTTTATTAATAAAACTGCAACGAAAATTAACACAGCCGTGGTAATTGATCCGGACGCCGTTACCCGATCTATTCCTAAAACTACATGGGGCGGATGGCTTCGCCAAAAATCGAGGCATTATACGACAGCCCGATACTACAAGCCCAAACATAAGTTCCTGTTAGGATTATATTTTATTACTCAATTCCTGATTTACCCCTTACTGGCTGCCTCAGTTATACTGTTTGACTGGCGGTGGGCACTTGGCGTTTTTGGTATCCGCTTTTTGGTTCAGGGAATTATATTTTACCGGTCAATGAAGAAAATGGGTGAAAAAGACCTTTGGCCCTGGTTTGTATTACTGGATATGTGGATGTTCTTTTATTATCTCATTTTCGCTCCGGCTCTTTGGCGAAAGCCTGCGAAAGGCTGGAACTAACCTCAATAGCTATTGCCAGGATAAACATGGATATTATTTTAAAATACTTTTCAGAATTCACCCCCGAACAAGTTAGCCAGTACCGGCAACTGGAAAATTTGTACAAGGAATGGAATGAAAAGATCAATGTAATATCCCGTAAAGACATTGAAAGTCTTTATGAAAAACATGTATTGCATTCCTTAAGTATTGCAGCAGCTTTCAATTTTGCCAACGGTACAGAAATTATAGACCTGGGAACCGGAGGCGGTTTTCCCGGGATACCATTGGCTATTTTTTTCCCGGAAGTAAAATTTCACCTCGTAGACAGTATTGCCAAAAAACTCAAAGTGGTGGAAGCAGTTGCCGCTGCAACAGGAATTAAGAATATTTCAACCGAGCACAGTCGTATAGAAAACATAAAAAACAGAAAGTTTGACTTTGTGGTGTCCAGGGCCGTAGCCCCATTAAAAGATCTCTGGATATGGAGCCGTCCATTGTTGAAAAAGGACATCCAAAAGAGAGAAGGGAATCAAAAACCAGGTTTGATTTGCCTGAAAGGTGGGGACCTGGCAGCAGAAATACAACAAAGCCAGACAAAACCCCGCATTATGGAAATAACCAATCTGTTTCAGGAAGAATTTTTTAAAGAAAAATACCTATTGTATATACCTGTATAATAATTACCACTTTGTGGTATTGTTTTCCTAAAAGTATAGTCACATCTTTATACAATGAAACAAATTTCTGTTTGCATAGTAGATGATAATAAGGAGCTACGAAATGCGCTGGAAGAGATTATCACTATGTCAGATGGCTATAAATGCCTGAGTACTATTCCTTCTGCCGAAGATGCGCTTGCCCAACTGCCCATTTTAAGGCCCGATGTTGTTCTTATGGACATTAACCTGGGTTCTGATGAAAACGGCATTGATGTGGTAAGAACGCTGAAACCAAGGATACCGGATACTAATTTCATGATGTGTACGGTATATGAGGAAAACGAAAAGATATTTGAAGCCCTGAGTGCAGGCGCCAGCGGATATATTTTAAAGAAAACAGACCCCGGCAGAATGCTGGAAGCCATTCGTGAATTATATGAAGGCGGAGCGCCGATGAGCAGCCAGATAGCCCGTAAAGTAGTGGCAGTTTTTCAAAAGCAGGCAACAACCAAAGAATCCGGCGGCGAAAGCCTGGACATGCTTTCAAGTCGTGAAAAGGAAATACTCGAGTTCCTTTCAAAAGGATTGATGTACAAGGAAATTGCTACACAGTTATTCCTTAGTCCTGAAACAGTACGAAAACATGTTTATAATATTTATGAGAAACTGCATGTCAATAACCGGGTAGCTGCAATTAATAAATATTACGGAAGGTAATTTTTGCAGGTTTTTGCAGGCTTGTTTCCGTTTTTTCACCAAAAAATACCACAAAAGTGGTATTGGCACAGATAAATACGGGGGGTATTTTTGGAGCAGATTAAACCTTTTGATTATATACCCATTAACCTTAAACCTTATTCTATAGCAATCAAAGGGGCCTTGATTCAAACCGTCCGAGCAAAAACCCTCTGCTGATTATCTGCAGAGGGTTTTACCTTTTTACCATTTCAGTTCCAGCTTATTGTTTTTCCGGTCTACATCTGCCATCCGCTGTGATGCATCAATCTCAACAACCGAAAAATCTGAAAGGCGCCGGGTTGTTTCAATTACATACGTATTATGGGTCCATTTCCAGGGCTCATATATCTTTCGTTCTACAGAAGTATCCTCCATGGGTTTTTCACCATACATCAGGTTCAGAGGAACATAATGAAGTTCTTTACTGCCATCTTTAAAACTAATTTGCAGATCAATCGGCATGGGCATAAGGCCAATGCGGCTTAACCGTACTTTGGTCTTACCGCCTTCTTCCCATAAGCTGTCAATGGCATAGTCAATAGTCTTTGTGGTATAGACCCAGTATTCCTTATACCAATCCAGTTTCATATCGCTTACTTTTTCTGCTATGCGTATAAAGTCATTTACATTGGGATGTTTGAAACGCCATTGCCGGTAGTATTCCAGTAATATCCTGTCCCGGACCTGGGCACCCGTTATATAACCTAACTGCTCCACAAATACTGCACCCTTAGAATAAGAAGCAACAGAGTAGGCAAAATTGGTGTTGTAATGATCTGCATGAGTGCTCATCGGTTCTTCCCTGCCGCTTTTCACCAATGCATAATAACTGGCATAATTGCCGGCTTGTGCATTGCCTTTAAAGTTTTCTAACCAGGCGTTCACCCTTTCTTCTGCATACTGGGTAAATCCTTCATCCATCCATGGATATAAGCCCTCATTGGTTGCCAGCAATCCGTAATACCAGCTGTGCATCCACTCATGCAGCGCTGCACCAGGCCCGATACACAAAGTTGCCATCGGGTATTCCATACCTCCATCACCACCATGAATAAAGGAAAATTGTTTGTAGGGATACGTACCAAAAGTTTGCTCGATATAAGGCAGGGCCTTTTGTGCCATATCCAGCAACTCTTCCCAGCCTCTTGCAGGCTCGTTGGTGTTTTTATATAATACATGAATGGTAAGGCTGTCACGGATTTTACGGGATATATGGACGTATTCAGGATCAGCAGCCCACATAAAGTCATGTACATTGGGCGCAAAGAATTTCCAGGTCAGTTTTTCACCGGCCGGTTTAGTTACTTTAATGCCGGCAGCTTCATAACCATATCCTACCTGGTTGGCATTTTGCAGGTAGCCAGTCCCGCCAAGCACATACTTTTTATCGATGGTGATATTCACTTCATAATCTCCCCAAACACCATAGAACTCCCTTGCCACATAGGGTGTTGGGTGCCATCCCTCATAATCATACTCACAAAGCTTAGGATACCACTGGCTCATGGAGTAACGCACCTTTGAAGCTGCATTATCCCTTCCGCTTCTGCGGATTTGTAATGGTACCTGTGCTTCAAATTCCATTTCGAGAGTAACTTTTGTACGGGGTAATATAGGTTTATCCAGTTTTACTTCCAGGATGGTTTCAAGAACTTTAAATGTTTGGGGCCTGCCATTCATTTTCAGGGAAAGAATTTGCTGATAGCCGATTTCTTCAGGCTTTAATTTGGCGATACGATCCCTGACCCGGGAATCCCAATCAGGGCCCCTGCCGACCACCATACTGCCCTGCCTTCTGCTACGGGTATCCATCATACTACCGGGCTGAAACGCATTAAAATAAAGATGATAGAATAATTTGGTCAGTGTATCCGGAGAGTTATTCCAATATTCCAGTTTTTGTTTGCCTTTAAACCGGTTGGTTTGTACATTCATATCAATATCCATCACATACTTTACCCGCTGTTGCCAGCGGTCCGGCTGAGCATTACTGCCAAACGAAAAAACAAACAGGATAAAACAGCTAAAGACTAATTTCTTCATCGATAAATCATTTGAATCGGTAAATTTCGCCAAATACTTGTTATGGGAAAAACAAAATTAATTGATGGTTACCCTTTTATACTTTATGAGAAGCAGGATTTTGGTGCAGACGAAATGGCACAACGCAGTAAGGCTTTTTACCAATGGATGAACCTGCGAAGAACAGTTCGGAATTTTTCTGATAAACCCGTTTCAAGGGAAGTAATAGAAAAAATCATTCTCACCGCTTCCACAGCCCCCAGCGGTGCCCATAAACAACCATGGACATTTTGTATTATCAGTAATCCCGAACTAAAGAAACAAATAAGGGAAGAGGCTGAAAAGGAAGAATATGAAAGTTATAATGGCCGAATGCCGGAAGAATGGCTTAATGACCTGCGGCCTTTACAAACAGACTGGCGGAAAGAATTTCTGGAGAAAGCTCCATGGCTCATCATAGTTTTTAAAAGAAATTATGAAATAGAAAAAGACGGCCATAAACATCAGAACTATTATGTAACAGAAAGTTGCGGAATTGCCTGTGGTTTTTTACTTGCGGCCATTCATAATGCCGGCCTTGCAGCCCTAACACACACCCCTTCACCGATGAATTTCCTGAGTAAGATTTTGAAAAGACCCCAAAATGAAAAACCATACCTGCTTATACCAGTAGGATATGCCGCCGAAGAATGCTGGGTGCCTGATCTTGAAAGAAAACCGCTGGATGAAATTGTATCGTGGTATTAACCCTTGCCGGCAACTATGATCACTATTTCACCCTTCACCGGTTTCTCCTTGAAATAGTGCGATACTTCCTGTAGGGTGCCCCGCTTATTTTCTTCAAACATTTTAGTGAGTTCACGGCTAACACAACAAAGCCTCTCTTCTCCAAAATAAGTTATGAACTCTTCCAGCGTTTTTACAAGTCGCTGGGGTGACTCGTAAAATATCATGGTCCTTTCATCTTCGGCCAGTTGCTTAAGTAACGTTTGCCTTCCCTTTTTAAGGGGTAAAAAACCTTCAAAGCAAAACCGGTTGGATGGTATGCCACTGTTTACCAAAGCAGGTACAAATGCGGTGGCGCCCGGGAGGCATTCTATCTGTACACCAACTTTTATGCTCTCTCTTACCAATAAGAAAGCTGGATCAGAAATTCCCGGCGTACCTGCATCTGTAACTACAGCCATATTTTTCCCTTCCAACAATTGATTAACCAAATGCCGGAGTACTTTATGCTCGTTGTGCTGATGATAAGGGGTAAGTGGTTTTGTAATGCCGTAATGATTCAATAAGTGAGAGGTAGTCCTTGTATCTTCTGCTAATATAACATCGACTTCCTTGAGTACTTCAAGAGCCCTGAGTGTAATATCTTTCAGATTACCTATTGGTGTGGGAACTAAATAAAGCATGTTGAAAAGTTGAATTGTTCAAAGGTTGATAAGTAAGTTTCCTGTCAACCTGTCAAACGGTCAACTAATTAACAGAAACCTCAAAATACTCCATCACCGGGTTGCTGAGTAGTTTCTTACTGGCTTCTTCAGCAATGGCTTTTGCTTTTTCAGGAGAATCAGCATTAACCTGTAGCGTAATGTTTTTACCTACCCTTACATCTTCTACACCTGCTAAGCCAAGGTTTTCCAGACCACCCATTACGGCTTTTCCCTGCGGATCGAGCAATTCTTTCAGGGGCATCACTTTTATCTGAACAGTATAGGTCATGCTGTTTTATTTTTGAAAAGCAAAGATAAGATAACATAGGCCACTATTACGACAGGGATGGCCAGCCACTTGATTAACAAAGCAGCTATTGCTGCAATGACAAGTAAAAGATACTTTGGCCAGTTATTTTGAACACTATAATCCTTAAACTTCATTGCCATCAAGGGTAACGTGGAAACCATAAGTGCTGAAAGTACCAGCACTATCCCGTAATAAAACCATTTGTTCAGCAATAATTGCTGTACCCATGCTTCATTTACATTCCAGTATATCAACGGTAGCGAGGCTACAAAAATACCCGCTGCAGGAACCGGCATACCCTTGAACGAGTAAGACTGACTTTTATCCAGATTGAACCGGGCCAGGCGCCAGGCAGCAGCAGCCGGCAAAAGAAAGGCAGGCAACAACCAGATCATTGAAACCTCGACGCCGGCAACATTCTGTGCATAGCTCAAACGAAGAAACTGGTAAACGATCATACCCGGGGCAACTCCAAAACTCACCACATCAGCCAGGGAATCCAGTTGTTTCCCCATTTCAGTAACCGCATTAAAGGCACGGGCAACAAATCCGTCGAGGAAATCAATTACAGCAGCCAGCCCGATAAAAAGTGAAGCCAGCCATATTTTTTCTGGTATATCTATGAGCTGAACTCCTTCAGCCGTTTCGTTGATGATGATACCATTCTGCAACGTTACTACAATAGCAAGGCAACCAAATATGAGGTTAAGAAGGGTAAATATATTGGGGAGTTGTTTCATTGATTTTTTTGTTCATGGTTCAGGGTTCATAGCCAAAAGTTTTGGCATCCTGCAATAATAGCAAAATCCATCAATTATGAACCCTCAACAATTTATTTCTTCATTAAGGCCTCTATCTCCTCTACTGTAATCGGAATATTTTTCATCAGGTCCCTATTGCCATTTTTGGTAATCCAGAGATTATTCTCGATACGAATGCCCATTTGTTCTTCTTCAATATAAATACCGGGCTCAACAGTAAATACCATACCCGGTTTAATAGGTTCAGTACGGGTACCGAGGTCATGCACATCAACACCCAGATGATGTGAGATACCATGATATAAATATTTACGATAAGCCCGGTTTTCCGGGTCTTCATTCTTTACATCTGATTTTTTCAATAAACCAATTTTCAAAAATTTCTGAGTGGCTTCTTCACCTACTTTTTCTGTATAATCCACAATACTGATACCCGGCTTCAGCAGGCTTTTGGCATAATCATGTAAATGAAGACAGGCATTGTAAACAGTTTTTTGCCGGCGGGTAAATTTTCCGTTTACCGGCACAGTCCTTGTCAGGTCGGCACAATAGCCGCCGTACTCGGCGCCAAAATCCATCAATATCAGTTCCCCGTCCTTACATTCCTGGTTATTAGAAACGTAATGGAGTGTCCTGGCCCTGTCGCCACTGGCAATGATGCTGCCGTATGCCTGGCCGGTTGCCCTTTGGCTGAGGAAAGAATGCATGATCTCCGCTTCTATCTCATACTCCCATACACCGGGCTTTATGAATTTCAGTAAGCGACGGAAAGTGTTATCAGTAATATCTATTGCTTTTTGCATTACCTCTACTTCAAGAGCAGTTTTAATACCCCTGAGTTCTTTCATCAGTTTTGCAGCCCGCAGGTAGGTATGTAATGGATACCTGCTCTTCATTTCATCAATGAAGCGGTAATCCCTGGAGCGTACCAGGCTTGCTTTGCGGTCGTTTTCATTACTATCCAGGTAAATATTATCTGCCAGATGAATCCAGGGTTGCAGCAAACCGTCAAGACTGTCCAGCCATACGATTGTTTTTATCCCACTGATAGCCTGCGCCTCATTCACCCTCAATCGTTTTCCATCCCACTTTTCCTTTAATTCGTTGGGCCGTACCAGCACCAGTACTTCCCGGTATTTGGGATCAGGATTATCAGGAAAAAGAATCACCAAACTATCTTCCTGCTCAATACCGCTGAGCCAGTACAGATCACTGTTTTGTTTAAAAGAATAGATGGCATCCCCGTTAACCGGTACTTCATCGTTACTTACAAAAATGGCGATAGAATTTTTTTGCATCCGGCTTACAAACCGCTGTCGGTTTTGTATAAAAATGTCCGGGTTAAGGGGAAGATATTTCATAATGATTGTTTATGGTTTTGATCAACAGTTAGTTAATAACAATAAAGATAACAAGCAAATATCAGCCGCAACTGATATTCATCACAAATACAGCTAATTAACCGCATTTTGAAAGCATTCAAATTCCCATATTATATTTTAAGATGTCTTAAAAAAATAAACAAATCACTAAATTTCTGCTAAAGTCATTGCTATACTTTGAAAGAAATTTAATGTGTAATACTAACACTTGTTTGTATTCCGTTTGGTTTGATTCCTACCTTTGTAGCTTCATTAAAAACGATTTGCTATATGTCTTTTCCAATGCTTCGCTTCCCCGTGAAGAACCTTAAGAATCTGAGTTTGAAAAACACCGAATCTATTCATTATCAATTAACACCGGAAGAGCTTGTGCAGGATACTCTTCGCATTGGCGAAGGCGTTCTGGATGAAAACGGCGCCCTTGTAATCAGCACGGGTGAATTTACCGGACGTTCCCCTAAAGACAAATTCACCGTAAAAGATGAAACCACAGAAAATTCGGTTCACTGGAATGAATTCAATATCCCCCTGGAACCCCGCTATTTTGACATCATTTTCAAAAAAATAACTGCCTACCTGGAACAACAACCCGAGCTGTGGGTCCGTGATTGCTATGCTTGTGCGGATCCCCGCTACAGGCTAAATGTAAGAGTAGTGAATGAAAAACCGTGGACTAACCTTTTTGCGTATAACATGTTTCTACGGCCTTCTGAAGATGAATTGGAAAATTTTGAACCAGACTGGCATGTTATAAGTGCACCCGGGTTAAAACTAGATCCAACAGAATGCGGTACCCGGCAGCACAACGCAGCGGTTGTTTCCTTTAAACATAAAATGATACTGATTGCAGGTACCGGCTATACCGGTGAAACAAAAAAAGGCATTTTTACAATACTCAATTACCTGCTGCCGCATGAAAACAATGTGCTGAGTATGCATTGCAGCGCCAACATGGGACAAGAGGGAGATACCGCTATTTTCTTTGGCCTGAGCGGAACAGGAAAAACAACGCTTAGTGCCGACCCCAACCGTAAACTGATAGGTGATGATGAGCATGCCTGGACAGAAGATAATATCTTCAACTTCGAAGGTGGCTGTTATGCCAAAACCATCAACCTGACGGAGGAAAAAGAACCCGAGATATTTCATGCAATACGCCCCGGTGCATTGGTAGAAAATGTTACGTTCTTCCCCGGTACCAATAAGATAAATTTTGACGACGCCTCTATTACTGAAAATACCAGGGTATCTTACCCGCTACACTTTATCAGTAACGCACAGGAACCTTCCATAGGTAACCTGCCTAAGAATATCTTCTTTTTAACCTGTGATGCATTTGGTGTATTGCCCCCGGTTTCGAAATTAACACCCGGGCAGGC
>DASUDW010000051.1:0-4760 GCA_036275415.1 Chitinophagaceae bacterium
CAGTTTTATGGAAGCAGCATTGGTAATTGGTATCATGCTCACGGCACTGTTTGTCTCCGGCGGTTTTGCCTGGCTGAATGAACAAATACCTGTTACTGATTCGCTGAAGAAGACTTTTGATAAAATGGAAGGTGATTATAATAAGCAGGCAGAGGCGATTCTAAGCCTCAACAGCACTGTTGATTATGTGGTTGCCATTCTGGTTATGGCTTTTTTGCCGGCACTTTGCGAGGAAACCTTATTCCGCGGCGGGTTACAAAACTTTCTGACCCGTGCCACCCGCAATGTTTGGCTGTCTGTCATTATTGTCAGTATACTTTTTAGCATTGCCCATTTCTCTTACTATGGATTTTTATCAAGGGTTTTCCTGGGAGTGATGCTGGGATTGATCTACTATTTCTCCGGCAAACTCTGGCTGAGTATCCTGGCACATTTTGTCAATAATGCGCTGGCCATAACAGTGGTATATGTCTATAAACTGCAGGGCAAACCGATGGCTGAAGCTATAAAAGAAGGAAATGACACGGCCTATTGGGGATTTATCGCCTTGCCTGTAGTAATACTTTTGCTGGTACTGTTTAAAAAGTATGCGAGAAAACCCGAAGAAGAGTTGCCCCCGGCCGACAAAAATGAAGAACTCCGAAATACACCATTCTATTAAAGTATCACCCAGTCATGGCATTCAACTGGTCAGTTTTTAAAACCCGGGCTCTTACAGCAATTGTATTTGTCGCCGTCATGCTGGCGGGACTGCTTTGGAATAAATGGAGCTTTTTCATCCTGTTTTCTGTCATTCATTTTGGCTGCTGGTGGGAGTACCTTAAGCTGACGGAAAAAATATACAGCACTTCCATTCACATCAATGCCAAACTCGGCTTCATGCTGGCAGGATATGGACTGATGTTGTGGTTTTGCAAGGATAATTATCATATTGCCGGTTACAGCCTTTCCGAAAATTTCTCCATGCCTGTTTCAGGTGCAGGGTTCCTTTTATTGATTATTGGCATATTTCTGACCAACCCGGTGCATTTGCATGCATTCGGAATGGGATTGCTGGGGCTGCTCTATATCTCACTAAGCTGGGGGTTGATGATGGATTTGACCGGATTTATTGATTCCTTCTTTTCTGGAAGTGATATTGTTTTCTCTGTAGGTGGTTTTAAATATTTCTTTGTTATTATTCCGATTGTGATTATTGCCACCATCTGGATCAATGATACGATGGCTTACATCGTTGGCTCATTGATTGGCAAAACACCGCTGTCAAAAATATCACCCAAGAAAACATGGGAGGGAACCATCGGAGGCATCATCCTGGCGATTGTTGTAGCAGGACTGCTGGCGAAGTTCTTAATCCCCCTTCAGTATCATCTTCCGGGCTTTGTGCTGGAAATTGATAGCTACCATTGGTTTGTTATTGCTGCTATCGCCGCTGTTGCCGGTACCTTTGGCGATCTGCTTGAATCCAAATTGAAAAGAATGGCCGGTGTAAAAGACAGCGGCCAGATCATGCCCGGCCACGGAGGCTTTATGGATCGGTTTGATTCTTTGCTGCTTGCCACCCCTGCTGTTTGGTTGTATGTAAAGCTGGTAATGTTATAAGAAAACTGCCATAACAAGTTAACCTATCAACTAATTGACCTGCTCCCTAACTTTGCCGCATGACAATTCACAAAGAAGGCTATAAAACCATTGCTTACTGTACAATTGTATTTGGAGTTATCAACCTCGCTTCGTTTTATTTTTTAAGCCCCTCGGCTCCTTATATCAGCCTTCTGCTTTTTATTGTCACCCTCGGCTTGCTGTTTTTTATGGTTTCCTTTTTCCGTGTGCCCAAAAGGAATCATACGATACAGGAAAATGCCATCGTTGCCCCTGCAGATGGTAAAGTAGTGGTGATAGAAGAAGTACAGGCCGATGAATATTTTACAGACCGGCGCATCCAGGTTTCTATTTTCATGAGTCCGCTGAATGTGCATGTGAACCGAAACCCCGTCAGCGGTGAAGTATTGTACAGCCAGTATCACAAAGGCAAATACCTGGTAGCCTGGCATCCTAAGTCATCTACGGAGAATGAAAGGCATTCGGTAGTGTACCGCAGCACCAACGGAAAAGAAATACTGGTAAAGCAAATTGCCGGGGCCCTCGCCAAACGCATAGTGAATTACCTGCAACCCGGTATGCAGGTGAAGCAAACCGAAGAAATGGGCTTTATCAAATTAGGCTCAAGGGTAGATTTGCTGCTGCCGCTGGATGCAAAGATCAATGTAAAGATCGGTGACAAGCCGCAGGGCGGCGTGACGGTGATTGCAACCTGGTAAGGTTTCCCGATAGGACATTATGAACCCAGAGGGTTTAGTTTACGGAGTATGCTTAGTGTACTTTATGTATTTATTGGGTACTAAAAAATTCCTTCTAACTCTTTTAAAGAATAAACCGTATAAGTCGGCTTTTGATTATTGATCAGTTCTATCTTACCTGTCAGGTGGTTTACATGTATCTGATCAATACCTGCATTGATAGCGCCTAAAATATCTACATCAAGGCTATCGCCGATCATGATACTTTGCTCCGGGGCAGCCCCCGCTTTCTGAAAGGCATAATCGAAGATTTCCTTATGAGGTTTCAGGCTGTTGCTGCCTTCCGAGGTGATCACATGCCGGAAATATTTATCGAGTCCTGAATATTTCAGCTTACTGTGCTGTGTTTTTTCAAAACCATTGGTGATCAGGTGCAGCTCGTATTTTTTGGCTGAGAGGTAGTCCAGTATTTCAAAAGTATAAGGGAAAAGTATTTTCCGGGTAGGCAGCAAATCGAGGAAGCGGACTCCCATTTCCCTGGCCAGTGGTTCATCTGCTATTTTAAAATCCAGTAAGGTCAGCCACATTCTCTTCCAGCGCAGTTCATCTACTTTGATATAGCCGTTGCGGTAGCGGTCCCATAGTTTATCGTTGTGTACGAGATAGTTTTTGTGAAATAACTCAAAATCATGAATACCTTTTTCGGCCAGGTTGAGTGAATGGTACAATTCATCCAGGGTTTGACGGCTGTTGGCTTCGAAGTCCCAAAGGGTGTGGTCCAGGTCAAAAAAAAGGTGACGGTATCTCATGCCTGCAAAGTACGAAGTACAAAGTAAGAAGTACGGTAAAAATGTTCGTACTTCGTATTTCTAACTTCGAATTATGAATGTAGTTATCACCGGCGCTTCAAAAGGAATCGGAAAAGCCATAGCAGAAATTTTTGCTGCATACGGCCATCATTTGTTCATCTGTTCAAGAGGCGAAGTGGCCTTGTATAAAACCCTGGAAGAGTTAATGACCCAATATCCTGCTGCTATCATCAAAGCCAAACCCTTTGATCTCAGCCGCAGGGAAGAGGCCAAAGCTTTTGGCGCCTGGTGCCTGGAATACGGTGTGCCGGATGTATTGGTAAACAATGCGGGCCTTTTTGAACCGGGCAGTGTACACAATGAACCCGAAGGAACACTGGAAAGCCAGCTGGCCGTAAACCTGCAAAGTGCTTATCATGTAACCCGTGCCGTTCTGCCCTGGATGATGGAAAAAAGATCGGGACATATTTTTAACATGTGTTCCATTGCGTCGCTGGATGCTTATGCCAATGGCGGCGCTTACAGCATCAGCAAATTCGCCCTGTATGGATTCAGCAAAAACCTGCGGGAAGAAATGAAGCCGTATAATATTAAAGTAACTGCCGTGCACCCCGGTGCGGTAATGACGGATTCATGGGGCGATTTTGACAACAGCCAGCAGCGCATCATGGAGGCAGCAGATATTGCCAAATTAGTGTATGCTGCTTCACACTTATCACCGCAGGCTTGCGTGGAGGATATTGTGGTGCGACCGCAGTTGGGAGATTTGTAGAGCTAGTCTTATTATTTAATCCAGTCATTATAGATCAAAAGATTTATTTAATGCGATTTTTATTGATCATTGTTCTTTTTCATTTTTCCAATCACATATTTGGGCAAAGGATTGATTTCAAAAAAGACTCTTTATTTATAAATTCCTTTTATGTTAATGGAAGAACCAGTAAATCAACATTGGACAGCTTATTAAATGATAAGGGAAAAGAAAAAAGTATAACAGGTAAACAGAGGCCAGGCACACAGGCAGCAATTAGCTGGATAAGGATAACTTACAGTAGACTCGGACTCATTTTTACTAAAAATGACTATGAACCTAATGATCTGGCTGTGGCAGTAAAGCTTCATAAGAATACAAACACTGGTGTTGACTGGAATAATATGCCTACAAAAATCTTTAGCGGAGGACTATATATTGAGGACAATTACATGAACAATAAGCGGACAATAGACCAATTACAAACGATGCAAAACTGTAAGATCAGCTACCAGGAATCTTCTTTTGCAGGGCATACCGGAATAATCCAATGTAATATTGTATGTCTTGATTCGGATATCAGGGCATTGTTTGATTTTCAGACAAATGAACTCACCTGTATTTTTATAGGATATTCAAAATCATATTAAAGCCAGATAAACTGGCAAAAGTGTAGAATTAGCGGATCCCGAAATTGATATTTAAACCGTCCTTCTGCCCAATCCTCCTCCCATAACTTTTACATCTTCTTTTTCAAAAGCATCTTTACTTTAGCCGGGTAATTATGCGATTTTTTTTCTCTATAGCGGTTTTGTTATGTTCGGCTTTATTGCAGGCACAGGTAAGCTTTAAAACCGTGGTGCCTCAGCAGCCGTTGGTAGCCGGCGAATCTTTCCAGGT
>DASUDW010000052.1:0-2077 GCA_036275415.1 Chitinophagaceae bacterium
ATTGATTACCGCATTGTAGGGGAAGAAATGCAGTATGTAGAAATTGAACTCGACCCCAATGAAACCGCAATCGCTGAAGCCGGAAGTTTTATGCTGATGGATGAAGGCGTTCAAATGCAAACCATTTTTGGTGATGGAAGTGCCAATGCTCCTACAGGTGTATTAGGCAAACTGTTTTCAGCCGGTAAACGTTTGCTCACCGGTGAAAGTTTGTTCATGACAGCCTATACCAATGTGGGCCAGGGAAAGAAACGTGTAAGCTTTGCATCACCCTATCCCGGTAAAATTATTCCGCTGGATTTATTACGTTTAGGCGGACCGGTAGTGTGTCAAAAAGATGCATTCCTCTGTGCTGCCAAAGGTGTAAGTGTTGGTATTGCCTTACAACGCAAGTTGGGTACTGGTTTATTTGGTGGTGAAGGTTTCATTATGCAAAAGCTGGAAGGAGATGGAATGGCCTTTGTGCATGCAGGCGGACATGTTTTTGAACGTGAATTACAACCGGGTGAATTGATCAAGATCGATACAGGTTGCGTGGTAGCTTATACACATCAGATTGATTTTGACATCCAGTTTGTAGGCGGCATCAAGAATACCATTTTTGGTGGTGAAGGTTTGTTCTTTGCTACATTACGTGGTCCGGGTAAGGTTTGGATTCAAACACTGCCTGTATCAAGATTGGCCAGCCGCATTCTATCTTACGGAACTACCAACCGTAAAGAAGAAGGAAGCTTGCTGGGAGGTATTGGTAATTTACTGGATGGCGATGGGTTTAGATAACGGAAGTGTGTTATCTCACACTTAAAATGTATTTCTGAAAAGTCATAAAGTTTAAAGCCGGAAAAATTTTTCCGGCTTTTTGTTTGGAAATCTGAAAAGCTTAATCGTATATTTGCGATATAAAATTAAAAGACGGGTTTATCCGTCTCTTTTTTAACTCAGATTCATCGTATAAAAACGATTAATAATGGCGGTTCACAAAAAAGAAGAATTTACTCAAAAAGAACAGGAACTGGCAGCCTTTGCAAAAGCCATGAGCCACCCCGCACGTATTGCCATTTTAAAAGTATTGGCCAATAAGAATGAATGTATTTGCGGGGAGATAGTAGAAGTGCTGCCATTGGCGCAATCCACCGTATCACAACATTTAAAAGAATTAAAAAATGCCGGCTTAATTACAGGTGAAACGGATGGCCCACGCAGTTGCTATTGCATCCACTGGAAGGCCTTTGAAAAATTTAAAACTGAATTTGAAACGTTATTTGACAAGCTAAAAGCCAAATGCTGTTAAAGACTTTTTTTATTAACACTTAAAATGTACAAGCATGAACACAAATCAAAATGATCCGGGTTGCTGCGGAAGTGGCAGCGAATGCTGTGGTGGCATTACCGATTGGGGATGCTGTTAAAGAAAAGGGACGCTACGACGTCCCTTTTTTTATTTCTTTAAAGTGTAGCTTTCACCATTCCTCCATCTGCAATCATCGTTTGCCCGGTTACATACCTGCTGTGCGGGCTCAACAGCCACAATGCAAGACTGGCAAAGTCTTCGGCTTCACCCAACTTACCAACGGGGATCAGATTCACCGCATTCTTTTTCACTTCTTCAAAAGGTAATCCTGTTTGTTCTGCTTTTTTAATATAAAGCCGGTCAATGGCAGGTGTGTTATGGCTACCAGGACCAATAATATTTAATGTAACACCACTTCTGGCAATTTCCTGGCTCAGGGTTTTAACCAAACCCACTACTGCCAAGCGAAGCGAATTGCTCAACACTAAATTTTCAATCGGCTGTTTTACGGATGAACTTTCAATGTACACAATACGTCCATAACCTGCTTTCATCATCTTAGGTACAAATGTTTGGGTAATGGCAACTTTCCATCTCAGTATTTTTTGATAGGCATCATCCCAATCCTGCAGCGTTGTTTCTAACACCATTTTTGCTGGTGGGCCTCCCGCATTTACTACCATACCATGCAGTTGCCGTTCACCCACCATATATTCCAGTTGATCAATAGTTCCGTAATCAGTAATATCGCCGGAAAGTAATTCAGCATTTTCATGACCGCTGTAG
>DASUDW010000053.1:0-2177 GCA_036275415.1 Chitinophagaceae bacterium
TGATCGGATTTTCAGCTTTCGGTACCAATACCGGAATGGCAGGGTATGATATGGGAAAAACTGCGGTACATGAAGTGGGACACTGGCTGGGTATAAAACATTTGTGGGGAGATGAGTATTGCGGAGATGATGGCATAGGTGACACACCAAGGCAAGCCGGAAATAATATAGGGTGCCCAACAGATAACAGGGGCTCCTGTAACAACGGCCCCAATGGGGATATGTATATGAACTACATGGATTTTACCAGCGATGCCTGCATGAATTTATTTACGAAAGGTCAAAAGGATAGAATGCGGGCACTCTTTGAACCAGGCGGGGTCAGAAATACCTTGCTGACTTCAAAAGGGCTTCTGATGCCATTGATAATGGAGTCGCCGCTTCCCGAGCAAGATCCTAAATGGCTGGAAGTAAAAATGTACCCCAACCCTGCCACAACGGAGCTTTTCTTCGACCTGGCCTATGATATCCGGTGGCTGGGAAAAAATATTTTTGTGACGAATGTGCAAGGACAAAGTGTTATGAATGTGATGATTACGTCAAAAAATCAGCGTATTGATATCAGTAAACTCCAACCGGGCATCTATTTTATTGCAGCGAAAAAGGATGACGGGGAGTCTATTAAGCTGAGGTTTGTAAAACTGTAGCGGCCGCAACCAAAATAATACTAACGGCAAGCAAGGCCCCGGAGAAATCCGGGGCTTTTCAATGTAGAGAATAAAAAAAGGATTACAGTTTCCCGTAATCCTTTAAATGGGTTCTATTTTATTTAAATGTGTATTGCTTCACCATAAGCCACTTCAATGGCATCTTTCACACTTTCACTGATGGTCGGGTGGGGGTGGATGGCATTTAATACTTCATGATAGGTGGTTTCCAGTTTACGGGCTGTAACAGTTTCTGCAATCATCTCCGTTACATTGTACCCGATCATATGGGTACCCAGCCATTCGCCGTATTTGGCATCAAAAATCACTTTGATAAATCCTTCCGGGTGACCGGCAGCAGAAGCTTTGCCGCTGGCACTAAGGGGGAATTTGCCCACTTTTACTTCAAATCCGGCTTCCTTAGCTTGTTTTTCCGTGTAGCCAACAGAAGCAATTTCCGGCACACAATAGGTGCAGCCCGGAATGTTATTGTAGTCAATTGCTTCTGGCTGGTGGTGATATTTATTTTCATTGTAGGCAATAGCTTCTACGCAAACAATGCCTTCTTTACTGGCCACATGGGCAAGGGCCTGGCCAGGTGAGCAGTCGCCGATAGCATAGATGCCGGGAATATTGGTCTGGCCATATTTATCTACCAGTATCCTGCCTTTATCTGTTTTAATACCTAAAGTTTCAAGGCCAATGCCTTCAATATTGGCGGCAACACCCACTGCACTCAATAACACATCCGCTTCCAGGGTTACTTCTCCGCTGGCGGTCTTCACTTTCGCTTTCACGCCATCTCCGGATGTATCCACAGCGGTTACTTCGCTGCTGGTCATGATAGCAATACCCTGTTTTTTATACTGCTTTTCCAGTTCTTTTGAAATGTCTTCGTCCTCAACCGGTACAATGCGGGGCATAAATTCCACAATGGTAACCTTGGTGCCCATGCTGTTGTAGAAATAGGCAAATTCAACCCCAATGGCACCGCTTCCTACAATGATCATTGATTTGGGCATTTGAGGCAAAACCATAGCTTCACGGTAGCCAATGATCTTTTTGCCATCGATTTTCATAGCCGGAAGTTCACGGCTGCGTCCGCCGGTAGCAATGATGATATGCTTTGCCTCTACCATTTGTTTTGAGCCATCCTGTGCACTCACTTCCAGTTTACCCTTGGCTACCAGTTTCCCGAAGCCCATGATCACATCGATCTTGTTCTTTTTCATCAGGAACTGAACGCCTTTGCTCATTTTGTCGGCTACACCGCGGCTACGTTTGATCACTGATTCAAACTGGGGGGCGCCGGAGGCTTCAATGCCGAAGTCTTTGGCATGTTTGATATATTCATATACCTGGGCACTTTTCAAAAGCGCTTTGGTGGGTATACAGCCCCAGTTGAGGCAGATGCCACCCAGGCTTTCTTTTTCAATTACTGCAGTTTTAAAACCTAATTGGGAAGCCCGGATTGCTGCCACATAACCACCGGGACCGCTGCCGAGAACCACTACATCGTATGCCATAATT
>DASUDW010000054.1:0-7485 GCA_036275415.1 Chitinophagaceae bacterium
ATAATTGAGATTCCAGCGACCTACAATATTAATTTCTTTCCAGGTTTGCGGCTGGCGCACATCTGTTACATATTCAGCAGAAATAAATCTACCAATACCCGAATAGGGATAATAATCAAGTTTGGAGTTGCAGGCATCACCGACGGGACCGTAATTATCTTTTATAATAAATTTTTTGTCGGCAGCGTTAGTTTTATCAAAACCCGCAAGCATGATGCAATGAGATCCATTATCAATGCAGATTTTTATTTCATAACCAAGCGAAAGTACCCGTTCTAAATTTTCTGCTGTAATGTTTGCAATGTTTTCATAAGCTGATACACCATAATATGTAGCCGTTGCAATTTGAGGAAACCTGTTCCAAACAGAAAAGTTGTTATCATTGGTAAAAAGCTGATCAGTAATTGCCCAGTATTCACTTACCGGGTACAATCCATACCCAACTGCGGATTCCTTAGGAACCCTAAGCCCCTGGGCAAGTAAGGCAATGCTTCCGCCGCCCTGGGTACCTGCAAATTGATTTTCTCTTATATTGACATTACTTATATCCTGCCAGTATGGATGGAGGCCAAACATTTTTGAAGTTATAGCCATAAACTCTTCTGAAAGATCAAGTTCACCGTAGCCCCTTTTTTTGTATGCAGCTTCTACGGCAGATAAAGAACCAAAATAAGTACAGCCGCCCCTCTCGCCAGTTGGCAGTGTTTGATTTCGGTAAGGCGTAGAGTTACCCCTTAAGTCAACAATATTGGGAGATATTACAGATTTATCCTGTGATTGTTCAAGCGTCCAAACCTGATTGGCGGTTCCGGCCCCATCCCATAGTTGAACAGCTGTACCGCCAGTACCAATTGCGCCGCCAGTTACATCCAGCACTTTGTTAGTGGCGCTGGCCGCATTTCTGATTGTATACCGGTTGGGGCCTGCACTTTGAAAAATCCATTTTTGATTATTGTTTGCGGGTAAAACCTGCCACAACTGTACTTTACATCCGTTTGTATTTACCGCACCGGCATGGGCATCTAAATTTTTACCGGCTCCTACATTTTTTATATAAAATTTTCCATCCCCTGCATCGGATAATTCCCAAACCTGGTTTAAAGTAAAAAGTTGCTTCCAGATTTGCACCTTGCACCCGTCATTCTTATAGGTGTTGGCTTCAGCCTCCAGTGCCCGGCCATTGGCAAGGCGAATAAAATAACGCCCCGCCCCTGGCTGTTGCGCATTCGACAAGAGAAAAAGAAGAAGTGCCAGGATTGTTGTGATGATGCTACTTAATTTCATTGTGATTTGGGTTTTTTCAGCATATAATTTCAGCAAAAAAATTCGAAGTTCCATGTACTTGCCCCCTTTTTATGTGTACAAATGGAAAAAGCACTTAGATATGCTAAAGGCATTTTTCTACTTTCTATATTGTAGCAATCCATTCAAAGGACGTTGAAAATTAAAAAGCTACCGGCTGCAGATTTAAAATGTGGCTCCGGTCATTAATTAAAATGAATAATCTGGCTGACGTTTAATTAGATTTAACTTGTTTTATAAACCCGGTAACCCGCCACAGGACTTTTGCAGAAGATATATAATAGAACAAAAAAGCTCCCTCAACGGGAGCTTTTATACCAACCAACAACGGTGGCTTCAACCAAAATTTTTAAAACCACTCTACCAGTGAGGAGGCCGGATTGGGTCCGCTGGCATAAGAACCTGTCTCTGCACCTTTGTTATACCTGATCAATTTAGTAGTTGACTTTTGTTCCTGCTTTTTCTTTTTTTCTTCTAAATCCTGCAATTCTTTTTTCTTCTGCTCAATTGATTTTTCTAATTGAAGGCTGTCATTTGCTTTATTGTTACTGTTATCGTTATAACGGTATTCATTGTCTGCCGGCTGGTTTATCGTTGTACCATCGGGTGCCTTTAATTCACCATCGACTCCCATGGTATAATCGATGCCTGTACGGAAGCGAAAGGCCTGTTCATCATTCTGTATTTCTATACCGGAAATCCTGTTGCGCCGATAGCTTCTTTTCACTTTTACATTTATAGCATTTAACTTTCTTTCTATAGACTCATCAAACCTGATCTTCTTGCCAGCGGGCACCAGCATTTCTACTTCTATATATTGGCCGCGGAATTTGCTGTTTTTGTCAATAGCATAACCATTGCCAAGATCAACCACAGAATCTTTCCATGCCGCGGTAAACTGAATTTTACCCGCCCTTTCTAACGCTTCACCCGATGTTCTTCCAAAGGCGTAGCGTTTTATGTTAACATGGTATTGTGAATCAATACTGGGTTTTACTGTGAATTTTACAGCAGCAATCTTCAATGTATCGGATGAAATATCCCATCCGTTTCCGCCATCATTCATCCAGCCATAATTACCGGTAAATTCAAGCTGTGGCTGTGACACAGCTACAATCATTTTACCCTTTTCCGGTTGTGTAACTACCAGTGGCGAATCTGTATGCTCAAATGAACGGAAGTCTCTTACGATGCTTGAAATAAACAATGTCAGGCAAACCCATCCGATGGTCCATAATCCTCCAAAAGTCCAGCCCAGGTAATTGTTCTTTGACCTGGCCCTGATCACCCTTCTCACTACCCATGTGATAAAACCAACCAGCGGAACTATAAAGAAGAAAATAAGTGTACCCCAGGCAAATAACTGCTGCCATTGACTTGTCCACAGGAAATTATTGATAGGCCACCAGGCTACACCACCAAATACCAGCGCAATCAGGGAAACAAACAAAGCAAACGCTATAGTGCCGGCGATAAAAAGGAAGAAAACTTTAAATATAACGCCTATGGCATGACCGAGTCCGTTACCTCTTCTTTTAACCGTTTCATTTACTTCTGAAGCAAATGTATTTCCCCTGGTATGGGCAAACTCCTTTGCTTTGTTGCCCAGGTTTTCTGCAGACGTTTTAACTTCTTCGCCCCAGGCTTTCATTTTTTCCTTCATATTTTCCATTCCTTCTCTCACATTCTGGCGGATACGGTTCACATCAACTGTTTCTCCCCGCATCTCCATTTTTTGATAATCACTTGTTGCCTCCGGTAATACGATCCACAAAATGATATAAGCTAAAATGAAGGTGCCGCTAAGAGAGCCAAAACCAATATTCCAGGCAAAATCAACATCATGGTTCCAGGTAATGCGGTTAAATACTCCCACTAATATGCTAAGCAGTAAAGGAGCAGCAAATATCAGGCGGATAGTTGATGCCCTTTTATTAAAATAGGCTGCCAGGCCTCCCGCCACACCACCGATCATTTTATCATCAGGATTACGGTAGAGCCTTTTGCCAATGTAACCTTCAAGGTCTTTGGGCGGCAACACTATCCAGAGGATGATATAGGCTAAAAAACCAAATCCAAAACCACCGAAAGTGATTATCGCAAACAATATCCTTACAATGGCAGGATCCACATTGAGGTAAGCCGCTATACCACTGCACACACCTCCAATGAATTTATCGTTAGTATCCCGGTACAATCGTTTACTTTTCTTTTCTGTGTAAGAATAGCTTTGTTGTGTGCCTGGGTTTTGCAACGCTGCTGCTGCCTCCTTTTCCTCTGCTTCAAAATCTTCCACTCTTCCCATAGAGGTAATGATCTCCTCCACATCAGCATCAATTATTGCATTGGTGCCCTTGCGGATCTTTTCATTCATCAGCTCGGCAATGCGGCTTTCAATATCATTGATTATTTCATCCCTGCCTTCTTCATTGGCAAAGTAGCGGCGCAGGCTTTCAATATATCCCTGCAGCTTTTCATAAGCTGAATCTTCAATCGGGATGACCCGGCCGCTGAGGTTTATGTTAATTATCTTTTTCATTGTAATAATTATTTGGTTGAGTTGGTTGTTTAGCTGGTGGTAGTTTCATTTGGTTTTATGCTGGTCAGTGCATTTACTCCGTTATAAAGCTCATCCCAGGTTTGTTCCAGTTCTTTGTAAAAAGTTTCGCCCTTTTCAGTCAGCGAAAAATATTTGCGGGGCGGGCCCGAATTACTTTCCACCCAGCGATACGTCAGCATATTTGCATTTTTCAACCGGGTAAGTAAAGGATAAAGTGTTCCCTCGAGTATCTGGAGATTGGCTGCCCGCATTTCTTCCACTATATCACTGGGGTAGGCCTCTCCCCTCCGTATGATGGAAAGAATACAGAACTCCAAAATCCCTTTCCGCATCTGGCTCTGTGTGTTTTCTATATTCATAATTACTCGTCTTTTTTTCTTTGACAAGACAAAGATAGGGTGATATTTGGTACTATGCAAAACAAAGTACTCTATTTTTTAGAGTAACTGTTATTGGCTGTATATAAGAAACTTCTCTTATTGAATGAATTTCAAACATTTATAGGCAAAAGAGTGCTAAAAATAATTTTGGATGACCGGTTGATAAAGATGACAGGTGAGATTTGCCGCCAAAACAGCAATTTTGGGAATAAATGAAGTTTATAATGATGAAAGCCAGGATAGTTGCAGTGGTCACTCTCACTTGTATGTTTTTATTGGCCTGTTCGGGCAAGTATAAAATCTATGAGTCAAATTATACTTTTAAAAGTACCGACGGGGCTCCCGATTATTCCAACCTTGATTATTGGGCAGCACATCCCGGTAAATGGGATCCGGCAGACAGTATACCGCCCTCCTTACAAAAGGAAGAGCGAAACGAAAAGGCTGATGTCTTTTTTATTCACCCCACTACATTTACCAAAAAGAAAGAGAAGGATATTGCTAATGCCACAATTGATGACCACTTCATCAACGCTAAAACAGATTATTCTACCATCTTATACCAGGCCAGTGTGTTCAACGCTTCCTGCCGTATATATGCACCAAGATACCGGCAGGCGCATATACACAACTTTTTTACAAAAGATAAAACTGCGGCAGAAGTGGCTTTTAAAAAAGCATATGAAGATGTAAAAGCATCTTTTCTTTATTATTTAAAAAACTGGAATAAGGAAAGACCCATAATTATTGCAGGTCATAGCCAGGGAGCATTGATGGCAGAACGTTTATTAAAAGAATTCTTTGAAGGAAAAGAACTCGAAAAGAAACTGGTGGCGGCTTATGTAATCGGCTGGCCGGTGCCTAAAGATTATTTTTCAGTGTTGCCAATGTGCAAAGACTCCCTGCAAACCGGGTGTGTGATAAGCTGGAGGACTTATCGAAACGGTTATGTTCCCCGGTATATCAATACTGATACCGGTAACGCACTGGCCACCAACCCGCTTACCTGGACTACTACCGGTGAGTATGCCCCCCGGAAACTTAACCTGGGCAGTGTTCTTACAAAATTCAATAAGGTGTATACACATACTACAGATGCCCGCCTGACCAATGGGCTTCTATATGTAAGTAAGCCCCGATTTCCCTGGAGCTTTTTATACTTTACCCGGAACTATCATATAGCGGATATTAATCTGTTCTACCTGAATATGAGGAATAATATCAGACAACGATCCGCCGCTTACCTTCAGTTTCGCTGATTATACAATCGCAGATGTATCAAAGAAAGCTCATAGCATTTCTTTCCGGTCCTGCAGCTTCCGTGCTGGCCATTACGGTTGCAATTGCAGCAAGGATTTTTTTGCAGATACATTTTCTGAATCTTGATAACGACAGGTCATACCAACTTTTGGCTGCAAAGAATTTTTTGGAAGGAAACGGCTTCAGCTTACTACAGGTTTTTCCCGGAGACCTCTCGAAATCTGTCTTTGTTCCTTTAACGATGTGGCCACAAGGTTATTCACTTTTTTTGTCGCCGCTGATACTGTTATTTAAAAATAACCTGGTACTGGCTTCTGTTTGTTTGGATGTTTTAACCTGTATACTCCTTGTTATTTATTCGAGAAAACTATTTACGTTATTTTCTCCGCCTTTGTGGCTTCTGAACCTTTATACCTTACTAACAGGATTCTTTATTTACAAATTTTCTTCTGCCTCCTCAACGGATTTTCTCACCCTTTCTATTTTCTTTGCCGCCTTATTTTACTGCATAAAACTGATAAACAACGGAGCTCTTTCTGCATGGCGCATTGCTGCAGTATTACTTCTTTTATTTTTTTGCAGCCTTACCCGATATCAATACATACCTATAACGCTTATTGTTCCCGGCTCTTTGCTTATAATGGGCTGGATTGAAAAGAACAGGTTCATCCTGAAAACAGGACTTATCCTGATTACAGGGTTGCTAACCCTGCTTGTCGTTTATTTTGTAACCCAATTTAGCCTTACGGGTACCCTTGTATATGTTCCGGAAGGCGAAAATTCTGTTTCACCGGATGTGATCCTCGAATTATACCCGTTTTTACTTGCTGCATTTATTAATACGGATTTTCTTTATTCCCAAATACACAATAACACAGGTATTCCTTATTCCGTTATTACTACCGTATTTTCAATAATACATTTAGCCGTTGTTCTGTTATTAACCAGCTTTTTATTAATGAGGGTAAAAGGGATAAGACCCCTTAAAAATATTTCAACAAACAAATACTTATTTGCCGGTCTGTTTATTTCAGTGTTAAGCTGTTTGATTCTTATTAGTATTTCCCTTGTATATGCCCCTTATTCCGCCGGACAAAAAGGGATATGGACATATATAAAAGAGGGCCGCTACTTTGGATTTGTTATTATTTTTTTGCAGCAGTTATTTTTATGGTTTTCTTACAATTACAGAAGCAGATTTAAAAAAACTATTATTTGCCTGGCACTTCTTCTTTTCATCAATTTTTTACACGATGTTTATTATTTAATAAAACTCCCGTTTGTAAACAGCACATTTCTGAAATATCCCGATTCTGTTGCAGTAATTAGTAAAACGGATGAATGGGTTAAAAAAATCAAAGCGGAATATCCTGAAATCAGGCTTGTCATTATTGCTCAACCGGCCTATTTGGGCTCTCATGCAGGTTTTTATTCACCAACACCCGCCCTTTATACATTTAAGACATTAAAGAGCCAACATTTTGTTACTACCGGGGAAATATTGTGTTTGGTGATATTAGACAACCCGGACAATTTGCCTGCCCTACCCGGAAATAAACGTCCCCAGCTTCTGGAAAGAAACAAAAACCTTTATTATTACCTGGTAAATGTTCAGCCCTGAATCACATCGCTTCGTTTACTAAGGAATTGGTATTCAGGAAGTCTTTGATATTTGACTGTTTGCTTTCACTTTTTAAAAAATCAGAGTATTTGCTGACCGATATCATTCGTTTTAATACCATTTTATAATAGCTTTAATGACAACTTATTGGTATGAAAACAATCATCATCCCCACCGACTTTTCTCCTGTTGCCACCAACGCTATGCATTTTGGGATTGACATGGCAAAATCAATCGGGGCCAGTGTTATTTTATTGCATGTTTACCAGGTGCCGGTCAGTTATACTGATACCCCTATTGTTTTGATATCAGTAGAAGAACTAAAAAAAGAAGCTGAACAAAAGCTCAAAAAACTGCAAGAG
>DASUDW010000055.1:0-9472 GCA_036275415.1 Chitinophagaceae bacterium
ACCTTCATCGCCGATTTAGGCCCTTCATTATAGAGGAAGGAGTTGAAAAACCTGTCGCTTTCTGCCTGCAGGTCCTTATAATAATCTTTTGTCCAGAAAGCAGCATCATGGTTACCTGCAAGGCCGATGGCGGCATGCAGGGTCTTCATCACATCCTTGCGGATGGGTTCACGGATGGCGGACAGATGATCAGCCAGCTGTTGTAATTCTGTTTTTAAAGCGGGTATGGCATTGGCCATGGATTGCAACAGGTCAATGGTCCTGCTGACCTGTTGTTTTACCGGTGCCTGGTATTTTTCCCAGGCAGCATTTTTACAATCCCGTACATATTCTTTTGCCTCACCGGCAATATTGTTCAGTTCCTCTTCGCCGGCCAGTGCATTGGCAATGATCCACTCTTTCATTTTGCGGATACCATCCCATTCTTTTTCCCACTGCAGCCTCTCCGGAGATTTGTACCGCTCATGGCTACCCGAAGTGGAATGGCCCTGCGGCTGGGTGATCTCTTCTACATGGAACAGCACAGGGGTATGCGTTTCCCTGGCCAGGCGGATACCTTCTTCGAATGCTTCGCACATGCCGGCATAATCCCATCCCTTTACCCGGTAAATATTGAAACCGTTGGTATGCGGTGTTTTTTGCATGCCGCTCAGTGCTTCCGACACCGAGGCCTTAGTGGTCTGGTATTCTTTAGGTACGGAAATACCATACCCGTTATCCCATACAAATACGGCCAGCGGTACCTGCATCACCCCGGCGGCATTCATGGTTTCCCAGAAGTGCCCTTCGCTGGTAGAAGAATCACCGATGGTGGTGAAACAAACCTCATTCCCGTTATCCGACAGGTTTTTAAAATCTTGCAATTGCGGTACCTGGCGGAAGGCTTTGGAGGCAAAGGCCAGTCCCAGGCCACGGGGCATTTGTCCGCCGGTGGGGGCAATATCACTGGAAACATTCTTCAGGTGAGACAGATCGAGCCACTCTCCTGCATCATTTACCAAACGGGTGGCAAAATGGGCATTCATTTGCCGGCCGGCGCTGAAGGGCTCATTGTTCACATCGGGATCGGCATATAGCTGTGCAAAGAATTGCTCGATAGTGGCAAGTCCTGCCGCAAACATAAAGGTCTGGTCACGGTAGTAACCGCTGCGAAAATCACCAGGTTTAAAGAATTTGGCCATGGCTACCTGCGCCACTTCTTTGCCATCACCAAAAATGCCAAATTTGGCTTTACCGGTCAGTACTTCTTTGCGGCCTAACAGACTGGCTTCCCTGCTGATACAGGCCACCCGGAAATCGGCCAGCACTTCCTCCCTGAAACGGTCGAAAGAGAGTTTGGCGGCCTCTGTCATCATATCCTGGTTGGTATTTTCCATGCCACAAAAATAGGGAGATTGGTATCGGTAATTCCGGGCAGGCCATGGCCGTGTAAAAAATACCTGTAATGCCGTGCAACCCCGCTGGTTTATCTGGCATCTTTTTGCTAATTTTGGTAGCCTCAAAAGGATTTATGAAGAAATTATTATTGCTCCTTACTTTAACCGGCTGTTATTTCCTGTCACAAGCACAGGCCATCAACCCGTCTCCCGATGTGTTGCAGCTGAAAGAAACAGAGCATGATTTTTCCCTGATTCCACAGGGCAAACCGGTTTTTTACACTTTTGAAGTGGCGAATACCGGCACCACAGCCCTGAAGCTGGACGATGTACATGCTACCTGCGGGTGTACCACTCCCGAATGGAGCCGTGATCCGATAGCCCCGGGCAGTTCCGCCAAAATAAAGGTGGGATACAATGCCGCCGCAGAAGGCCCCTTTGAGAAATACATCACCATTACGTATCAGACCAATCAGACAAAGCTCATCAAAATAAGAGGTACCGTGTGGAAAGCCCCTGAGGGATCTGCGCCCGCCAATGCCTCCATCAATTTCTTAAAAAAACAAACCTTTTAAAAAACACAACATGAAGAAGATTACCTTACTCGCAACTGCCTTTCTTTTTACTGTGGCTGCCATGGCCCAAACCAAGCCGGATGATGTAATGAAGGTGAACACTGAAAAGCATGACTTTGGTAAAATCAAGCAAGGTGTGCCGGTTGACTTTGTATTCGAAGTAAAGAACATCAGCAGCAAGCCCATCGTTGTGGAAAGCACCAATGCTTCCTGCGGATGCACTACCCCGGAAAAACCTACCGAACCTATCATGCCTAACGAAACAGGCAAGATCAAGGTTCAGTACAATGCTGCTGCGGTAGCACCCTTCACCAAAGATGTTTATATCAAACTGGTAGGTGTTGATCAGCCTAAAACAGTTCAGATCACTGGTGAAGTACTGAGCGCTGAAGCTTACGAAGCTTATATGAAAGAAAAAGGCAGCAAGCCCAAGAATTAATTTCCCTGCTTTTAACCGATAAACGGAGGTTGTCTCTTCTTAAAGGGACAACCTCTTTTTTTTACCTGATCAGGGTAAATGTACCTTTCATATCCGCGGTACCATCGCTGAACTGGATGAGATAGACAAATGTTCCGGTATCCTGTGGTATCCCTTTAAAGGTACCATCCCAGTTAACGGCAGTACCTGCGGCAGCATATACCAGCTGGCCATAGCGGTTGAATACACTCACTTTTGCCCCCAGCAGCGGATCGAGGTAAGGTATCCGCCAGTAATCATTCCGGCCGTCATTATTCGGTGTAAAAGCAGTAGGCACAAAGATGCCGGCCACCACCTGCACAAAAGTTACATCATCATTGGTACACCCATAAACAGAAGTTGCCGTAAGGCGGTACCAGGTATCCCGGACCGGCGCTGCAACGGGATTAAGCAGCAGGGGGTCGTTTAGCCCTTCCGGAGGCGACCATGCTATGGTAATGTTTTCGCCACTGGCGGCCGCTGTAAGTTGTGCCTTGCCGCCGTTGCGGATGATCCTGTCGGGCCCGGCATTGACCACCGGCCGCGGATGCACATTTATCAGCAACACATTGGAAGCAATACGGCAACTGCTGATGCCGGCGTTACCGTCTTCGGCTACAGTAAGCCGGTACCAGTATCTGCCGGGCACCGTGGGTTGTCGCTGGTAATTGAGAGTGGTAGCTCCGGGTATATCTTTCCAGGTGGCAGTAGAGTCGGTACTTATTTGCCATTGAAAAACCGGGTTTAGAAAACCGCTTGATATGGCAGCATTGAAGGTATAGCCCGGCTGATCATACGTACAGATGTCCACATTATCACTGTTTCCCAGTATCGATGAGCTAAGGCTGGGCCCGCAAGGGCGAAAAGTGATATCATCAAGGGCCAGGTCATTGCCCATCCCGCCCGGGGCATTATTGGTGATGCGCAAAACAATATCGGGATTGCCGGCTGTAGTCGTGAAAAAGAAACCATATTGCCGCCACACCGGCGAAGGGGTCACAGTGATATCGCCGGTATTCATCGTTTGCAGTACGGCACCGGCCGGTGTTTCAATTGTAAAAGTCAGATTGGGTTTTATCCCTGCCGGAGAAATCAGCACATTCAATATCCAGGCAGAAAATTCATACGTAGTATTAGGGCATAACCCTGTAACTGTTCCCACAAAAAAATCGGCGGGCTGAAAGGAAGCATTCACCAGCATAAAATTGCCGCCGCCGGTATGGTCGTTATTTACGGTATGCCAGGTACTATTGAAACAATTACTGGTAACATTCGTGATTGTATAAAAGCCATCATTGGGACAAGTAGCGGCTGTGTAGGTATAACCGGGTGGAGAATAAGAAGTACCCCCATTGGTACCTGAGCCGAATGTTAAATTCACCACCGGGTCACCGAGGCTGCCGGTACAAAGCTGTGCTTTTAGGTTAACGAAAGCTGTCAACAAAAGAACCAACAAAATGTGTATCCGTATCAAATTCCCCATTTTATTCATCAAAGTTTCATACACCGTTCAGTGAACTATAAATATTGATTCTCCACGAGCCATTTCACCACCCTTTTCAGGGTAAACTGGTTTTTATCTATACTCGCATCTGCAGCCAGTATTTTATCCTGTTGTGGTATTGGCACTGTGCGTTTCAGGTTATCCTTTGCTGTAAACAACTCCATATTTTGTGCATTGTTTCCACCGGTAAAGGAAACTTTGGCAATAATAACACCAGAAGGCAATGCAAACTCATACATATCCATACCATTATTGCTGCCGGTTGGTTTAAAGTTGCCAATTATCTTATCGTTTTGTTCAATCGTTTTATCCTGCCTCAGTGAAACGGGCCATGCCCTGTTTCGGGCTACCTGGGTATAGTTTACAGCTATCCGTGGTGAAGCCCCCTTTGAAGCTATGAATTCCATTACTTTATTATCATCGGTTTTATCATTGACCATAATGCCGCTATTCCCGATGAGTTTGGCGAATGATTTTTCCTGGCCTAAAGACGCCACTTTAAAAATACCTACCTGGTTAGCCGTTAAAAAAGTAAGCCGGTAAAATAAATAGGAGTTATCAGCTTTATCCTGTTCAAACTCCGTGGCCGGTGCTGCTATTATTATTTTTTGACCAGCAAGAGAAAAAACTTCAAAGGACTTGGTGAGACCAAAGTTTTGTTTGGTTACCTCCAGCCTTGCATAATCTTTTCCATCCACCTGGATCATTCCTTTTTTATATTCAACATCCTGGCTGAATAAGGATACCGAAATAATGAATAAGGCCATTACAGACAACAGTTTCTTCATCACCATCTTTTTTTGTTTTGGCAAAGAAAGGACAGTTTTGGCAACAACTGCCTGATTTAGAAACATTATATGCCTTACTTTATCATAACCCTCCCTAACTTTGTTCAATGCTATCCATTTCACAGCGTGGCCAGCAGATGCCACCCTCCCCCATCCGCAAACTGGTACCTTTTGCAGAGGCCGCCAAGAAGAAAGGAATCAGAGTATATCACCTGAATATCGGCCAGCCGGATATTGAAACACCGCCGGCCATTCTCGATGCCGTTCGGAATGCAGATATAAAAGTTCTGGAGTACAGTCACAGCGCCGGCAATGAAAGTTACCGACGCAAACTGGTACAGTATTATAAAAAAGTGGGGATTGATGTTAGCCCCGACCAGATACTCATCACCACCGGTGGCAGTGAGGCCATTCTTTTTGGCTTCTTCACCTGCCTGAACCCGGGCGATGAAGTAATTATACCCGAACCCTTTTATGCCAACTACAATGGTTTTGCCTGTGCTGCCGGTGTGAATGTAGTGCCTATCACTTCCCGCATTGAAACGGGTTTTGCCCTGCCCCCTATTACTGATTTTGAAAAAGTAATCACCCATAAAACAAAAGCCATCATCATTTGCAGCCCGAATAACCCAACGGGTTATCTCTACAGCCGTGAAGAAATGGAAGCCCTGAAAGAGATCTGCATCAAACACAATCTTTATCTCTTCAGCGATGAGGCCTACCGTGAGTTTTGTTACCAGCCTGCCGGCAGGCAAGGTGAAGGTGAATATGTAAGCGCCATGCACCTGGAAGGTCTGGAGCAACATGTAGTACTGATGGATACCATCTCCAAAAGATACAGTGCCTGTGGCGCCAGGCTGGGTGCTTTTGTTACAAAGAATAAAGCAGTGTATGATGCCGCTATGAAATTTGCACAAGCAAGACTCAGTCCTCCCGGTCTGGCACAAATAATGGGTGAAGCAGCAGTGGACCTGCCTGACAGTTACTTTGATGCGCCCAAACAAGAATACCAGCGAAGAAGGGACCTGTTAGTCAGCCGGCTGAATGCGATGCCCGGTGTATTTTGTCCTAATCCCGGCGGCGCCTTTTATGCCATTGCCCGGTTGCCGATCGATGACAGTGATAAATTCTGTCAATGGTTGCTGGAGTCGTTCTCTTATCAAAACCAAACGGTGATGCTGGCCCCTGCTACAGGCTTTTATGGCACTGAAGGGTTGGGCAAAGACGAAGTGAGACTGGCCTATGTACTGAATACAAATGCCATTAATGCTGCCATGGATTGCCTGGAAAAAGCACTGGAAGTATATCCCGGAAAGAAGATACTACCAGCTACCAGCGCAGCATTTGCTAAATAATTTTCAAGCCAACCCTATCCTTCACATTCCACCGCTATTACACCGGATATAAATAGTAGTGTTTATTTCTGTGGAATATCTTTTGACGAACGACTACTTTATAAGGCACTATTTTCTATTATATTTACCCGTATTTTAAAACCAACAAGTATGCGTAAGGCTCTTTTTTTATTCAGTATTTTTCTTTTTTCTGCCGTGGCTGTTATAGCCCAGCAAAAAGTAACCGGTAAAGTGACCGATGCCAGCGGGCAACCGCTTGCCGGCGTTTCCGTAAAAAGTAAAAAAACAGGCAAATTAACCCAAACAGATGCCGATGGCAGTTTCACCATATCGGTCAATGCCGATGATGAACTGGAGATCACCTCTATTGGTTATGCCACTCAAACTGTCTCTGCTGCCAGCCCCGTCATTACTATCAAATTGACAGAGGCAGCGGAAAAGATGGCGGAAGTAGTACTGGTAGGTACCCGCCGCAGCGGAAGGGTAAAAACAGAAACCCCTGCGCCGGTGGATGTGATCAATGTAGGACAGGCTACAGCGCCGACTGCGAGAATGGACCTGACATCTGTCTTGAATTATGCAGCCCCTTCTTTCAACTACAACAAGCAAAGCGGCAGTGACGGCGCCGATCATATTGACCTTGCCACACTTCGTGGACTAGGTCCTGATCAGACATTGGTATTAGTGAATGGCAAGCGCCGGCATCAAACGGCTTTTGTAGCAGTATTTGGTACCCGTGGCCGCGGCAATACCGGCACCGACCTGAATGCATTGCCTTCTTTTGCCATCGACCGGGTGGAGATTTTAAGAGACGGCGCTTCAGCACAATATGGTTCTGATGCCATTGCCGGTGTGATCAACCTCATCACCAAAAAGAACGTAAATAAAGTAACCGGCAATATTGGTGTATCCGGTTATTATGATCCTAAGTTCAATACAGCCTTTGAACCCGGCCTGCATACCCAATACGAGCATGCCGGCAAGATCGATGGCAAATCTTTACAGGGCAATATCAACTTTGGTGTACCCCTGGGCGGTAAGGGCGGATACATTAACCTGACCTTTGAAGGGTTAAGCACCAGCAAAACATTCCGCCAGGTGCTGGATACATCCAACTATCAAACGAATGATGATGCGATGTACATCAACATTTATCGTCGTGGTAACGGTGATGCAGGACTGAATACTTTCGGAAGCTTTTATGATATGGAGCTGCCGCTTAACGCCACTGCTTCCTTTTACAGTTTTGGCGGTTACAACCATAAATCATCCGATGCTTATGCTTTTACCCGTAACTGGTCTGCAAGGCCAGAACGTTTCCCTACCAATGCTGTGGGTGACCTGGTGTTTGTTCCTTCCATCATGCGGGTAAGCAATGATGGTGAAACCTGGTATAGCCCTCATATTCAAACCAAGATCAATGATTACTCTGTTACATCCGGTTTTAAAGGAAAAACATTGTGCGACTGGAACTGGGACCTGAGCAATACTACGGGCAAAAACAATTTTCATTTCTTTGGTGACAAGACCTTCAATGCTTCAGCTGGTTCGGCCCAAAACCATTTTGATGACGGAGGTTTTTCTTTCCTGCAAAGCACCACCAACTTCAATGCCAGCAAAGAAGTTTCGAAGAAATTCAACATAGGCCTTGGTGCCGAATTCCGTTATGAGAACTACAAACTGTTTGCCGGAGAAGAAGCCTCTTATACCAATTATGATCCTACAGGCGATAAGGCGACCGGTGCACAGGGTTTCCCCGGTTATCAGCCCGGTGATGAAGTGAATGCACAACGTCATGTGTGGGGCGCCTATGCTGATGCAGAGGTAGATGTAACACCCGAGTGGCTGATCAACCTGGCGGTGAGGGCCGAAGATTACAGCGATTTTGGTTTCACCCACAATTACAAACTGGCCACCCGTTATAAGGCTTCCAAGAATGTTAACCTGCGGGGTTCTTTCAGTACCGGTTTCCGGGCGCCTTCCCTGCAGCAGATGAATTTCAGTTCTACGTTTACTACGGTGCAGGCGGGCAATATTGCTGAGGTAAAGATTGCCCCCAATTACAGTTCTTTAGCCAAGGCAGCCGGCATTCCGGCATTAACACAGGAGAAAAGCCTCAGCGCCAGTCTTGGTTTTACCTGGAAGGTGAACAACAACCTGAATGTGACACTGGACGGTTACATGACGAAGATAAAAGACCGGGTGGTATTGAGCGGACAGTTTGACGGCAGCGACCCCGACCTCGATGCCAGCCTGCGGTCACAAATGGCTGCTTTGAATGTTAGCCTGGCCCAATTCTTTGCCAATGCGGTAAACACCACCAACAGCGGTATTGATATCGTAGTGGACTACACGAAGAAAATGGGAGTCAATAAAATCCGCGGATTATTTACCGGCAACTTCCAGAACATGGAGATCGACAAGATCAACATACCGGCCAAATTATCCGGTTCGGAGTTCCTGCGCCAGACCTTCCTGAGCGACAGGGAACAGAAGTTCATCCTGGCCTCTGCCCCCAATATGAAAATGGCATTCAATTTTGAATACGGCCATAAAAAATTAACTGCCGGAACAAGGCTGACTTATTTTGGCAAAGTAGTGTTATTGGGTTATGGCCAGGACGGCCTTGGCATCAACCCCACCGTGCCGCTGGACAATGGATCTGCTGATGTGCCGGATCAATACAATTATTCCGGCAAACTGGTGGCTGATATTTATGCCAGTTACCCCCTTACCAAATGCCTGACCATTTATGCCGGTATCGATAATATATTAAATGCCCATCCTGATTTTGGTGCTGTAAAAGGTGCCAAGGACTGGACATATAATACCGAAACCGGCGGCCCGTGGGATGCCGTACAAATGGGTTTTAACGGCAGAAGGCTATTTGCCCGTATTGCTTTTAGTTTCTGATAAACTGTATATACAGTTGGAAACCGCCCTGCGAACCGGGGCGGTTTTCTTTTAGGAATTGATCAGGCCGGTAACATCATCGAGTAATGAAGGAAGAAAAGTAGGATCTGATTGTGAAAACGGGATGACAGGCCCGGGTTCCTGATTAAATTCATTGATGATCAGCCGCCACCAGCCTACATTTTTCCATTGACCTAATTTATAGCCTACCTGTTCATACGTAGCAAACCAGCGAAAGCCCATGTTCTCATGGAATGCCACGCTGCGTTCATTTGGCAAATTGATCACTGCATACACATTGCGGTAGCCTTGTTTTTTCAGGATGGAAAAAAGGGCGGTGTATAAGGCACGGGCAATTCCTGAACGGTGGTAGTCATCATGTACATATACCGAACATTCTACCGACCACTGGTAAGCCACTCTTTCCCGGTAACGGGAGGCATAAGCGTAGCCCGCAATTCTTCCATCTGCCTCGCAAACCAGCCAGGGCCAGTTATCCAGGTA
>DASUDW010000056.1:0-4459 GCA_036275415.1 Chitinophagaceae bacterium
GATTTTGCTTTTTCGTTACCTACTTCTTATAAGATAAATAAAGGGATGAAGAAGAGGATCGTACAGGATGCCTTCCGCCACTATTTACCGGAAGAACTCTATAACCGTCCCAAACAAGGATTTGAAATACCCTTGCTTGACTGGTTCCGTAAGGAGCTGAAAAGTAAAATCACGGATGATTTGCTGAACGATCAGTTTGTCGCGGAACAGGGTTTATTTAATGTGCAGGAAATACAGCAAATCAAACAGCGTTTATTTTCTTCTAATCCGGGTGATGCACATGCCACTATTTGGGCATTAATGGTGTTTCAGCATTGGTGGAAACGAAATAAGGGTTGAGGATGGTTGAAAAGTTGTAAGGTTAAAGGGTTGAGAAGTTGAGAAGATGAAGGGTTGAAGATTGTTGAAAGTAGTTGAATGTTGTTGAACAATTGTTGAAAGTAGTTTATGCCGAGAGTATTAAGAATATTGAATCGTTTAATTGTGGGGGGACCGTTGCTGAATGCATCGTACCTGACCAAATACATGGCACCGGAATTTGAAACGATGCTGGTGGTGGGGGAGAAAGAGGCGCATGAGAAAGATGCGGGTTATTTTACCGATCAGTTGGGCATAAAGCCGGTATATGTACCGGAGATGGGCCGTTCCATCAGTCCGTTTAAAGATTATGGCGCCTATAAGAAAATCAAACAACTCATCCGGGATTTCAAACCGGATATTGTGCATACCCATGCGGCCAAGCCCGGCGCCATTGGTAGAATGGCGGCCGCTGCAATGAAAGTACCGGTGATCGTACATACTTATCATGGCCATGTCTTTCATTCTTATTTCAGTTCCGCCAAAACGAAGGCATTCATTAATATAGAAAGGTACCTGGCCAGGAAATCGAGTGCCATTATTGCCATCAGTGAACAGCAGCATAAAGAACTGGTGGGTGATTTTCGCATAGCCCCGGCCGAAAAATTCAGGATCGTACCGCTGGGACTTGACCTGGATAAGTTTGCCACCGGGCAGCCGGAGAAGCGAAAGGCTTTCAGGGGTGCCTACGGTTTGGAGGATGATTGCATTGCCATCACCATTACCGGAAGAATGGTGCCGGTGAAGAACCACGATCTTTTCCTGACCGGGTTGCAGCATGTGCTTCAGCATTCCTCCAAAAAGGTGAAGGCCTTTATTGTGGGTGATGGTGAAACAAGGGCCGCCATGGAAGCAAAGGCTGTGGCACTGGGGATTGGTTATACTACCGAAAAAGATGTGTTGCATGATCAACCCCTTGTATTTACTTCGTGGCGAAGTGATATTGATGTGATCAATGCAGGGTCTGATATCATTTCACTTACTTCCTTTAATGAAGGCACCCCGGTTAGCCTGATTGAGGCACATGCAGCGGGGAAGCCGGTGGTTTCCACCAGGGTGGGTGGTATCGAGGCCGTAGTGCAGGAGAATGTTACGGGGCTTTTATCCGCTATCGATGATACGGCCGCTTATTGCCACAACCTGATGCGGCTGGTGAATGAAGATGCGCTGCGTGTACAGTTTGGCAGTGTGGCTGCGGAAAATGTGAAAGCAAAATATAGTTATCAGCGATTGGTGAGGGATATGAAGGGTTTGTATACGGAGTTGCTGGAAAGGAAGGGTTAATTGGTTACCCCTGCCTGCCGGCAGGCAGGCTTCGACAAGCTCAGGGTGACAAGTGTTGAAAGTATTTAATGTTGTTTTTTAAGAAAAATAAGAAGGAGCGGTTTGATTACCGGCTGATCGGGGCGGATATGCATTCTCACCTGTTGCCCGGTATTGATGATGGCTCACCTCATATAACTACTTCGGTTGAGTTGGTGAAAGGATTGCATGATCTTGGTTATACAACCCTTATTACCACACCGCATATTATGCGGGATATGTATCCCAATACCCCGGAGATCATTGCAGCCCGGTTGAAAGAATTGCAAAGCAGCTTGGAGCAGTCGGGAATTCCCGTTACTATCCAGGCGGCTGCAGAATATTTCCTGGATGAGTATGTAGAAGATCTGCTGAAACAAAAAGAACCTTTACTAACCATCAAAGACAATTGGGTTTTATGTGAATTCTCCCTGGCTTTTGCCTCCCGTGGCCTGAAAGATATTTTATTTGAGATGCAAATGCAGGGATACCAGCCGGTAATCGCCCATCCTGAGCGGTATATTTATTTGCAGCAGGAAAAATCTTTCTTTGATGAATTGAAAGATACCGGTTGCTATTTTCAACTCAATATTGGTGCGTTATGCGGTTATTATGGAAAATCTGTGCAGGAGCTGGCGGAGTATCTTATTAAAAAAGGTTATTATGATCTGGTCGGTACCGACCTGCATAATATCCGCCACCTGGAAATGCTGGAAGATGCCACACTCAGTTCCCCGCTTCAACATTTGCTGGATACCGGCAGGATCCGGAACGGGGAGCTGGCCGCCCCCGGTGTTTGATTTCTTTATTTACCACCATATGATTGTAGCTTAAGAGATGTTTTAACCGCCTCCATTTTAATTAAATAATCGCCTGTTTTACAGGTTTATGGAAAAGTTCAGCCTAATCAGGCTGAACTTTTTTTTTCGCTGATTGTAACTATGGTACTATGAATGCATTTACCATAAAAGATCTCGAAAACCTTTCTGGTATCAAGGCCCATACTATCCGTATATGGGAACAGCGCTATAATTTCCTGAAACCGCAGCGCACCACCACCAATATCCGTTATTACAGCAATGACGAGCTGAAGACCATTTTGAACATTTCACTTCTTAATAAATACGGGTTCAAGATCTCTCATATTGACCGGATGAACCAGGAAGAAATCCAGCAAAAGATCCTGTCGCTGGGCGACCCCAGGGCCATGCAGGAGCGGATCATCAACGAACTGGTGCAGGAGATGGTGGATATGAACATGGACCGGTTTGAAAAAGTACTGAATAATTATATTGCCAGTAAGGGTATAGAAAGGACAGTTACTTATATTATTTTTCCCTTCCTGGAGAAGATCGGGATCTTATGGCTTACCGGTCATATCAACCCGGCGCAGGAGCACCTTGTTACCAATATCATCCGGCAGAAATTAATTGTGGCCATTGAGGGAACTGTTTCCCCCCTCACACTCCATAAATCTTTCCTGCTATTCCTCCCCGAAGGAGAGCACCATGAACTGGGACTGCTCTACATGTATTACCTGCTTAAGAACAGGGGAGCTCAAACAATTTATCTCGGCGCCAATGTACCCATACGGGATGTGGAATACGTCATCAATCATAAGAAGCCGGATATTGTTTTTGTTCATCTTACTGCCACGGCTGCCAACTTCAACTTTGAGAAGTTCCTCAACAATGTACAGCAGCGTTTCGGCCATGTCCGTACGGTTATTTCCGGCCGCCTGACACAGCAATACAAAAAGAAAATCCCCTCCAATGTAGAGTTCAAAAAGTCGCTGGGAGAGTTCATGGAGTTCATGTCTGCACTTTAAATCCTTGTTAATCAAGCAATTTTCCTTCATTTATTTTGTTTAGAAATTTATTTAAAAAACTAAACAAAAAATTTGGCCGTCTGGGATTATTGTGTTTAACTTTACATCCTAATAATTAAACACAATTCTATGTCAACAACTGAGTTTAACCAAATGCTTGTCAGCAATGCTGACTTCCTGAAACCATTTGCGATCAATCTCACCAGAGATACCGAGGCGGCCAATGACCTTTTCCAGGAAACATTGTACAAGGCTTTGGCAAACCAGGAGAAGTACCATGTTGGCACCAATATCAAGGCTTGGTTGTTTACCATCATGCGGAATATTTTTATCAATAATTACCGCAGAAAAGCTAAACAAAAGACCATTTTTGACAGCACCCCCAATGATTTTTTACTAAATCAAAAGCAGGCTACTGTTGCCAATGCAGCGGAGGGCAGTATCCGCCTGAAAGAAATACAGGCTGCCATTGAGCAGTTACCTGAAATTTTTAAAACCCCTTTTCTGTTGTACTTTGATGGATATAAGTACAATGAAATTGCCGATGCTTTACATGAGCCGTTGGGTACCATTAAAAGCCGGATTCACTTTGCCCGTAAATTGCTGAAAGAACAACTCAGCAGGTACTAAGCAACTAATGACAAATAAACGATCCGTTATAGTAATTGGCAGCGGTTTTGCCGGTCTGTCTGCAGCTTCTTTCATGGCAAGGGACGGCTGGGATGTAACGGTTCTTGAAAAGAACCCCACACCCGGTGGCCGTGCCCGCCAACTGAAGGAGAATGGTTTCACTTTTGACATGGGTCCCAGCTTTTACTGGATGCCGGATATATTTGAACGGTATTTTGCCCAGTTTGGAAAAAAGGTCAGCGATTACTACCAGCTTGAAAGATTGGACCCCAGCTACCGGGTGTACTGGGACGAAGGTTTTACAGATATGCCTGTAGACTTTGCTGCCCTGCAAGCAACCTT
>DASUDW010000057.1:0-2207 GCA_036275415.1 Chitinophagaceae bacterium
GATATGGCAAGTCAAGTTTTGAATCTCTTTTCGGAAGGATCAATTACGATTTTAAGAACAAGTATTTCTTCCAGGCTTCTATACGCCGTGATGGTCAAAGTTCACTGGCAAAAGACAAGCGATATGGTAATTTCCCCGGCTATTCTTTTGGCTGGAGAATTTCTGAAGAAGGCGCATGGAAGGACAATAAATTCCTGAGCAAGTGGTTCCCTGAAGTAAAATTAAAATACTCTTATGCGAAAGTGGGTAATACGCTGGGAGGCTTCCCTTACTTGCCTGCCACTTTCGGACCAGCCCTCTATGGTGGTTTGAATGGTATTACACTCAACTTTATCGGAAACCCTGCTTTGCAATGGGAAACAAGTGCCAAGATCGATGTGGGTGCTGAGATCAGCATGCTGAACAACAGGATCAACATGACATTTGACTGGTTCAAGAATGATGTAGATAACCTGGTGTTAGCTGTTCCAACACCTGCCAGTGCCGGTATTCCCGGAAACTCCATTTCACAGAACATTGGCCAGTTAGAAAATAAGGGTATTGAATTCTCTATTGATATCTCTATCTTCAGAAAGAAAGATTTTAACTGGGATTTCAATTTCAATTATTCCAATGTAAAGAACAAGATCACCAAACTGTATGATATCAATGGTGTACCTGTTCCCTATATCCAAAACGGTGCTTATAACCTGATCCAGGTTGGTCAACCCATAAACTTTATCTGGGGCTATCAGTGGGCAGGTGTTAATACAGCCAACGGTAACCCTATGTACTATAAAGCCGATGGCCGCCTGGTACAGCATAATATCGCCAACAACACTTTCTATTTCATTAGTGGACCAAGTGATGGCACTATCAACCCTGCTAATGCCACTACCATGACAATTGGTGACAGGCAGAACCTGGGACAGGGTGTTCCTGTTTATTTTGGTGCTTTCACCAACAATTTCCGTTACAAGCAATTTGAACTGGAAGTGATGGTACGTTACTCAGGCGGTAATGAGATCATGAACGTAACCCGCCAGGAAGCTTTGATGAGCAACAGTTTCCATAACAACGGAAGAGAAATATTACAGCGCTGGCAGAAGCCCGGTGATGTTACCAATGTTCCGAGACTCCGTTGGGGCCAGAGCAATAACATCAACCAGAACGGTCTGGCCACTTCAAGATTTGTGGAGAGTGGTGATTATTTAAGGCTGCAGAATGTGGTGCTGAGCTATACTTTCGATAAAAACCTTATCAGCAGGGTATTTAAAGGCTATGTAGATAATGTCAAGTTCTATCTCCAGGGTCAAAACCTTGCAGTATGGACTGATTATTCTGGTGCTGACCCGGACAATATAACAGCCGGTGGTATTGATGCGGCTGTAGCACCTCAAATCAGAACAATTTCATTTGGCCTTTCAGTAGGATTTTAATTAAATGACTTATCAAAAATTATTTGACATGAAACAAATAAAAAAATACCTGGCTTTGTTACCGCTCTTTGCCCTTGGGTTTACCGGGTGCAAAAAAGCATTGGACCTTGCCCCTTATAACTCGGTAGCTAGTGATGAGGCATTCAGTACTGCTGCCAAATGTCTGACTTCATTGTTTGGTGTATATGATGCTGCACAAAGTGGTGCTTATATTGACGGAACAGTTCGTGGCTATCCTTTCGGTGCTGCCAATATTGAGCAGGGAGATGCCAGAGGAGAAGATGTGATCAATATCGCCGCTTTTTTCCAGATCACTTACCAGGCAACGTATAACGCCAACAGTGCCAACTGTGTGGGCCATTGGAACTCTCTCTATGCACTGATCAATAAAGCCAATGTAAGTATTGACGGCTTCAGGGGTGCTGGTTCATCTGGTGTACTTTCGCCGGCTGTAGCTGCACAATATGAAGCAGAGTGCCGTTTTCTCCGTGCAATGTCCCATCATGAGCTGATGATTATGTGGGCCCGCCCCTACAGGGAAAACCCCAATGGCATCGGCATTCCCTACCGTGATTTTGCCGTAAACATTCCTGCCACAGTAGAGCTGGTTCGTACATTGCCCCGTGCCATTGCTGACACTGTTTATACAAGAATCTTAAGAGACCTGGATTATGCTGAGGCCAATCTTCCTGCTTCACTTTCCGGAAACGACAGAACAGTAAGAGCATCCCGTGCAGCAGCCATCGCCTTAAAAATGAGGGTTAAATTGCATAAAGGAGATTGGGCTGG
>DASUDW010000058.1:0-4664 GCA_036275415.1 Chitinophagaceae bacterium
GTAGCAATTAGAGAATCTGCTTCTGATTTAAGAATATAAAGCCTGATACCAACCGGTGAACTTGGAGGATTAGCACAATTGATAGTGATATTGCGGTTTAAAAACTTATTATTACCATCTGATCTTGCCGGACCATTATGAACGTATAAAGAAACGTTCACAAGCCCAAGATTATTTCCGTTGGCATTGATCTCTGCGATTGCATCCCCCATAATATCAGTTATGGGCACCCAAATATTATTGTTGCTGCTGTTGATAGTGATTGAGGGTACATTGCTGCAAGTATTGGCTACCCCGCTTCCAATGTATGCAGGAGTGTTGAGCAGGTAATTGTTATAATACAATGTGGGTGAAAAATTTGCGAAATCGTATTTTTTGGAGTAAACATTGCTTGCAGGATTCCATTCAAAAATTACGCCTCTGTTATTGGCGCCTCCGTTCCGGGTAATACCGTATAACTTACCACCGCTGTTGGTAACACCAGCCTGCGGATTACTTCCTGTTGTATTTAAGAAATTATGTTTAGGCGTATATGTATTTGCAGTTGGATCATATTCAAATAAAACACCGGCACCATTTGCACCTCCGAAATAAGTAACCCCATAAAAAAGATTATTTACCAGTGTAAGTGTACCGTATGCTAGATAACCATTTGCAGGCGAGAAGTCGATCTTTTTTACAATGATATTGGTGGCAGGGTCCCATTCAAAGATGGTACCTGAAAAATTGGGAAAAGGACCACCATTACTTGTAGTTCCGTAAAATTTATTATTGAACAATGCCAGGCTGCCATAGGGTTGATAACCGGTTGGGCCTGTGAAGTCGATCTTCTTTACGATGATATTGGTGACTGGGTCCCATTCAAAAATAGTACCCGTATTACCGGCATTTCCTGTACTTGTCATCCCATACAATTTATTATTGTAAGCAACAAGATCACCATATGGAAGTGTTCCTGTAGCAGCAGAAAGATCAATTTTCTTTGTATAAAGATTTGCAGTGGGATCCCATTCAAAGATTACTCCGCTATCCTGGGCACCGCCAAAAGTTGTCATACCGTAAAACTTATTGTTGAAGTAGGTAAGGCTGCTGTTTGGGTTTCGGCCATCAGGTCCGGAGAAACTGTATTCCCTAGTGTAGGTGCGGGTTGCCGGGTCCCACTCAAAAAGCAACCCTATACTATTGATACCTCCACCCTTGGTACAGGCTCCATAAAGTTTGCCGTTTGCAGGCGTTAAAGTGCCTGTAGGAAACTTGTCGTCTTTTCCGCCAAAATCATATCTTTTGGTAAAAATATTTGTAGCAGGATCCCACTCAAATAATGTTCCCAGGAGATCTGCACCGCCTGCTTTTGTTACTCCGTACATTTTTGTACCGCTGAGTAGCAGGGTGCCGGATGCCGCACTTCCCCTTACCTCATTAAGGTCAATCTTTTTTATCAGAATATTTGTTGCAGGGTCCCACTCTATTATGCTTCCTCCAGTGCTGTTATTGGTAAGTGTAAGGCCATAAAACTTGCCATTCAAGAATGTAAGTTCTCCACTCGGTTTGTATCCCGTTGCAGGTGTTAGATCTAATTTCTTTATATAGATATTTGCTACAGGATCCCACTCATATATAACACCGCCCCCAACAGAACCGTCGAAGGTCATGCCATAAAACTTGCCTGAATATTCAGTCATACTGCCAATAGGATAATTGCCATTAGTGGATGTTGCAAAATCGAATTTCTTTGTATAAATATTGGTAACAGGATCCCATTGAAAGATAGTACCCAGATCATTTATGCCGCCGTTTACGGTAACACCATAAAATATACCATTACTGTATGTAAGTGAACTCTGCGGATGAGAACCGGTAGCAGCGGCAAGGTCTATCTTTTTTGTGTAAATATTTGTGGCAGGATCAAATTGAAAAATAACACCGCGGGCATTTACACCGCCAAACCGTGTCATGCCATATAGAAGGCCACCCACTGCCGTTACATTTCCATAGGGGGTTTGGCCATCTAAATTGAAATTGTATTTTACCGTATATGCATTTGTTGCAGGGTCCCATTCAAACAAAACTCCTTTGGATGATGTGCCGCCTTCGGAGGTCATGCCATAGAATTTTGTGCCAGAAAGAATCAGGCTGCCGTATGGTAAGCTGCCGTTTGTTCCGGTAAAATCTATTTTTTTCGTATAAATATTTGTTACAGGATCAAACTCAAAGATGACACCATTATTGCTTAGGCCCCCCTTGAGAGACATTCCGTAGAATTTGCCATTATATTCTGCCAACTTGGTGTACCACGGTTCGGCACCAGCATTAGTGCCAATCCTGAAATCGTATCGTGTTTGAAAATTTCCGCCAGCGCTGTTTGTGGTAAATATAATCCCGCCATTTTCTATGCCGCCATAAGGCGTTTGCCCATATAGTTGATATATGCCCTGGGCAGCGCCTGAATACTGAAACAGAAACAAAAAAATAAAAAAAATATAAGTGGATTTCATACCTGCCCTTCTTTCAGTTAAAATTAGAAATTAAATTCAACTTTAAATTTTGCATGGCAACATTTCTGAAGTAAAAATTTACAGAGACTCCCTTTCCACTTGCCAGAAAAAAATTCAAATTCTATTTGCGGTCAAAAAATAAATGGAATATGAACTTCTTCATTTTTGCGATTATCAGTTGAAGCAACAGAACTTGAAAGAGATATAAAGCATGAAGTATGGAAAGATTCATTTGTCCCGTTAAAACATGCTATATGCAGGACGAAGAAGGCGGCGACCCCACCGGGCAGGAAAAAGATTTTTGTGAAAAGTGTAAAAGGTATTTGAAGAATAGAGGGTGGAAGCTGTGATTATTATCGAAAATAAAAAGCCCCAACTAAGGTAGTCGGGGCTTTATTGAAGTGGTGTGGGGCGGGATCGAACCGCCGACACAAGGATTTTCAGTCCTTTGCTCTACCGACTGAGCTACCGCACCATCCGGAAACACATTGGCTCGGTAAGTGGAAGCCTAGCCTTGCTTTTGCGTTTCGGGGCAGCAAAAATAAGGCGAACAGCCCAAAATCTGAAATCTAAAATCGCAAATCTAAAATATTGGTTTACATGCCATACTCCGTCAAAAACTTGATCCGCATGATCTTCAGCTGCTCCCAGTTAAAATTATAATCTGCCAGCTCTTCCTGCGCCACCTGCAAAGAAGAGGTTTCGCATCCCTTAAAGTATTCCATGATCTCATCCTGGTCATCTTCATCGAGCATTTCATCAATGGCATAATCAAGGTTCAGTTTGGTGCCGCTGGCCGCAATGGTTTCCATTTCTTCCAGCATTTCGTCCATCCGCCAGCCTTTGTTTTTGGCAATTGTTTCCAGTGAAACCTTTTTATCCGTGTTTTGAATGATGTACACCTTGTTGCCGCTCTTGTTCACCACACTCTTCATCACAAAATCATCCGGCCTTTCTATATTATTTTCTTCTACGTATTTGGCAATGAGGTCCACAAACGGTCTTCCGTATTTCAGGGCCTTGCCTTTGCTTACCCCCTGGCATTTTTCCAAACCCTCCAGGGTAATGGGATAAAAAGTAGCCATATCCTGCAGCGAAGCTTCCAGGAAAATAACAAACGGCGGAAGATTTTTCTTTTTGGCTTCTTTCAGCCGCAGTTCCAGCAGCATGGCCATTAATTTTTCATCGGCCGCCGCACCACCGGTGGTTTCTGTTCCTTCTTCGTCATCTGCATTCGCATCGTCATACAGCTTGTTCAATACGATCTGGAAGGATTTCGGTTTCTTCAAAAAGGCTTCACCTTTCTTTGTAAACTTCAGCACACCATATTCTTCAATGTCTTTTGAAAGAAGGCCCTCCAGCAACATCTGGCGGATAAGCGAATTCCAGAAATGCGGCTCCTGATCATTGCCGCTGGCAAAGGCGTTCAGTCCCTCGTGGCGGAACATCTGTATTTGCGGGGTCAATTTTCCGATGATGATCTGTACTACATATTCTGTGGCAAAACGTTCATCCAGTTCTTTAATGGCTCTTAAAACTGTAACTGTTTCATCTTTGGCCTCCACCCTTTCTTTCGGGTGCTTGCAGTTATCGCAGTGACCGCAGTTTTCCTTTTCGTATTCTTCTCCGAAATAACTCATCAGCACCTTGCGGCGACACACACCGGTTTCGGCAAAGGCTACGGTTTCGTTGATAAGCTGTGCCCCCACTTCTCTTTCACTCAGCGGCTTGTCCCGCATCAGGTGTTCCAGTTTACTTACGTCTTTATGCGAATAGTAAAGGATACATTTTCCTTCCATACCATCACGGCCTGCACGGCCTGTTTCCTGGTAATAATTTTCAATAGACTTGGGAATGTTGTAGTGTATTACAAAACGAATGTCCGGTTTGTCGATACCCATGCCAAAGGCAATGGTAGCACAGATCACCTGCACATCTTCATTAAGGAACTGATCCTGTCTGTCGGCCCGCAGTTTGCTGTCGAGCCCGGCATGGTACGCAACAGCTTTGATTCCGTTGGCCATTAAAATATCAGCCAGCTCTTCCGTTGTTTTCCGGTTTAAGGTATAGATGATGCCACTCTTGCCCTTCATTCCTTTGATAAAGCGGACAATATGTTCATCCGTTTGTGCCTTTTTAATTTTGGGCAATACCTCATAATTAAGATTG
>DASUDW010000059.1:0-28791 GCA_036275415.1 Chitinophagaceae bacterium
TCCAGGAAATCACTGACCACAGGTAGTCGCTCCCCTCTTTTATGATTGACCGGGCGGCATGCGATAAGAGCTTTTGTGTAAGGATGTTGGGGGGAGTTGAAAATTTTACTTACAGTTCCTTGTTCTGTAATTTCTCCTTTATACATTACGATAGCCCTGTCTGCAATTTCTGAAACTACACCTAGGTCATGTGTTATAAAGATGACACCCATGCCGGTTTCTTGTTGTAGTTCTTTGATGAGTTGCAAAATATTCTTTTGAACAGTTACATCCAAAGCCGTTGTCGGTTCATCACAAATCAGCAAGGAGGGTTCGCAGCACATAGCCATTGCGATCATTACCCTTTGTTTTTGGCCACCACTTAATTGATGCGGGTATCTTTTGAAAACGACAGACGGATCAGGCAGTTTTACTTTTTCAAACCACTCCAGTGTTTTTTGCTTAGCCTCTTGCCTGTTTAATTTTTGGTGCAGCAGCAGGGCCTCCATAACCTGTTCGCCACAGGTGAGGACAGGATTCAACGATGTCATTGGCTCCTGGAAAATCATTGCTATTTGATTGCCCCGAATATCCTGTAACTGGTTGCGGGTTTTGTCCAGCAGGTTCATACTTTTACCAGTAGCATCTGTAAATATGATTTTTCCGTTACTGTACCGGGCAGGGGGAGAAGGGAGCAGTTGTAAAACAGCTAAAGAGGTTACCGATTTGCCGGACCCGGACTCGCCGACCAGTGCTACTATTTCGCTTCTGCTTACAGTGAAACTGATATTTCTTATCGCACTGGTGGTTCCTGTTTCCGCCATGAATTCAACGGAGAGGTTTTCTATTCTAAGTAAGGGCTCCATTATTTTTTCACCACTTTTATATTCAATGATTTTACTGGTGTAGGATAATAAGCCATGCAGACAATGCAATCATTTTGTTTTGAAGTATCAATGGTGAAATAAAACTCATTTCCCTGTTTTATGGTGTCGGGAAGTGTGCAGGGGTTGCCAAGCCTGAAAACATTTAAATATGTCTTTTGATCAGCATCATTTTTCCAGCTTGATTCAATCCGTGAGGTGTCTATTTTTCCCTCAAGAAGGCTAATGGTGTAGTTTTTACAAATACCCGCAATCTCAAGCCTTCCCTTATACGTCTCATTGCTTACGGTTAGTTCATTACCGATTGGGTTACCGTTGGCTTTCCTCTTTTTGCAGTCGCTGTTGGAAAGGAGTAAAAAAGAAAGACTGGAAAGAAGGATCAGTATTTTCATGTTTATGATTTAAAACTTCAGGTGACGCACCGTCGTACCTTCATTCATAAGCAGATTAAGGGAGTCAATCCCTATTTTGAGATGCCTTTCTACAAAAGTTGCCGTAACGGTTTTATCACTTTCTTCCGTTTTTACTCCTTCCGGAATCATGGGCTGATCGCTTACCAGCAGTAATGCACCGGTAGGTATCCTGTTGAAAAAACCGACAGTAAAGATGGTGGCCGTTTCCATGTCTATGGCATAAGCCCTTATTTTTTGAAGGTATTCTTTAAAGGGTTCGTCATGTTCCCACACCCTTCGGTTGGTTGTATATACAGTTCCGGTCCAGTAATCAACTTCATAGTCCCTGATGGTTGTCGAAACAGCTTTCTGTAAAGCGAAGGCGGGCAAAGCCGGTACTTCAGCCGGAAAATAATCATTCGAAGTACCCTCACCCCGGATACCGGCGATAGGCAGAATCAAATCACCCAATTTATTTCTTTTTTTCAATCCTCCGCATTTACCGAGGAATAAAACAGCTTTCGGTTGTATGGCTGAAAGAAGGTCCATAATGGTGGCCGCAGTAGGGCTACCCATCCCAAAATTGATAATACTGATGTTATTGGCGGTGGCACATTGCATTGGACGTCCTTCTCCGACGACCTCTACGTTGTTCCATTCAGCAAACATTTTTACATAATTGCTGAAATTCGTCAGTAAAATATATTTGCCAAAATTCTCTAATAGCTCCCCGGTATATCGGGGCAGCCAGTTTTGTACTATTTCTTCTTTTGTCTTCATGCTGACAAATTTAATCAATTACATTTGAAGCATGGTTGTTATAAACTATCCTGAACCTGATTTTCGGGTAAAAAAGCAAAACGGTTTCGGGCAAATATTTGATTCTTTGAGGAAAAAGTGGGTTTCCCTTACACCGGAAGAATGGGTAAGGCAAAACTTCATCAATTATCTGGTTGTTGAAAAAAAATATCCTCCATCTTTAATTGGCATTGAAAAAGAAATTGTTTTAGGCGAGTTAAAAAAGAGATTTGATGTGCTGGTCTATAATTCAGCTCATAAACCCTGGTTGATGGTGGAATGTAAAGCCATAGATGTGATGCTTGATGAAAATGTACTTCAGCAGGTTTTAAGATATAACTTAAGTGTTCCTGTAAATTACATAGTTATTACAAATGGTAATAATACTATGGCATGGGAGAAAGGAGATACGGGTCTGCACGAAATACTGCAACTGCCTCCCTGGCAATAAAAAAGCCATTTGCAATCGCAAATGGCTTTTTTATTGATTGGTGTATCAATTATTTATCAAATACTTTCTCGTCTATCGCCGCATTTAATTCAACATTATTGAGTGTGATTGTCTGAAAATCCTGACCCTGTATTTTTTGGGTACGGGTCATAGGAATTTTAATACCATTGAAATCTTTCAGATCGGAGAAATAGGTTTCCACATCTACTGTTTGTCCCTGCATTTCCCTGCTGCTAACAGATTTAATCATCGAATAATTACTGGTACTGATGTAATAAATTGTGGATTTGCCATCATCCTTATTGGTAAGTTTTATCTTAAAGGCCTGGTTTCCATCAGTTCCTTCCTGTCCTTGTAATTCTACCTGGTGCCCCCTTGCTTTATAATCCATCAGGGCGTTACTAAGACTTGCTTGCGATTTATAATCTGCAAGTTCCGCACCTTCCACATCGGTGGCAGTTTCGGCGCCGCCAAATGGATTTATTTTCCATCCTTTCCCGTCTTTATAGCTGTTTACAACGGATTGGCCCATTACTTCAACATCAATACGAAAGGCCTTCCCATTGATCATTTGTATGGTAATGGGTAAATCCATACCCTGTATAGTGGCGATGCCGGTCATCTTGGCCGATTTTACCGCATTAAATGCAGTGAGGCCTCCGATAGTTTCGCTGTATTTGCTGATCACCTCATCAGCGGTTTGGGCCTGGGCTGAAATAAACGCCAGGCTCATGAAAGCTGCTAAAAATTTCTTCATTTTTTTGATTTTGCCAACAAAGGTAGGGGAATTGGCAGGAGGCTGCAATTGGTTACTTGATGGGCGGCGTTCTTTTATGGGGAATTAACTTTTTTGATAAATTCTATTTCCGGGGTATAAAAAAAATCCCGCCTGAAGCAGGCGGGATGATAAATAAGCAATTGGTTTAGTTACGGGAAAATTCCCAATTCTGCATAAGCTGTGGCCACTTTGTTGATTGCAACCACATAAGCTGCTGTACGCATATCCGGAATTTCAGGAGTAGCTTTCCAGGTATCCATAATATCTCTGGTAGCATTAATCATGGTTTCTTCAAGGCCACTGTATACCAGGTCTACTTCGTCCGGGCCGTGCATGATCATTTCTCTTTCGTTATCATTTACTTTTTTACCACTCAGTTCTTCCATTTGTGAAAGGATCCTGGTGTTCAGGTTTTCAGTAAAACGCTTTTCAAGGCGGCCATACCTTACATGGCTAAGGTTTTTCAGCCATTCAAAATATGAAACAGTAACACCGCCGGCGTTCAGGTACATATCAGGTACCACCAATATCCCTTTTTTGGCAAAAATCTCATCGGCTTCCGGAGTAAGTGGTCCGTTTGCCGCTTCGCCAATCATTTTGGCTTTAACCCTTGGCGCATTTTCACCATCAATAACATTTTCAAGTGCAGCGGGAATTAAAATATCACATTCCATTTCAAGGGCATCCTTGCTATTCTGAAAGTTATTGGCACCGGGGAAGTTCAGGATAGACCCTGTTTTTTTTCTGTGCTGGAATACCTCATCTACATCGAGTCCCTTCTCACTCCAGATGGCTCCCTCATACTCGGCAAGGGCAATTATTTTTGACCCTGCATCCTGGAAAAACTTAGCTGAATGATATCCTACATTTCCAAGCCCCTGAACTATTACTTTTTTCCCTTCTACGCCGGTTGTCATTCCCAGTTTGCTCATCACATCAGGCATATTACATACTTCCCGCAGACCAAAGAATACGCCTAAGCCGGTAGCTTCCCGGCGGCCACGAACACCTCCCTGAGAAATTGGCTTACCCGTTACACATCCGGCAGCATCTATTTCTCCCGGGTGCATGGCTGAATAAGTATCCATGATCCATGACATTTCCCTTTCTCCGGTACCGTAGTCCGGAGCAGGTACATCTGTGCCGGGACCAATAAATTTTTTCTTGATCAATTCAGATGTATAGCGGCGGGTGATCTTTTCCAATTCGAACGCCGAGTATTTCTTAGGGTCAATCTTTATACCGCCTTTTGCACCACCAAATGGCACATCCACAATAGTACATTTGTAAGTCATAAGGGCAGCTAGGGCCATTACTTCATCCTGGTTTACCTCTGCAGCGAAACGGATACCACCTTTACAAGGTGTTTTATGGTGTGAGTGCTGCACACGGTAAGCTTCAATTACCTCTATGGTCCCGTCATCTCTTTTTATCGGGAAACGCATTTGGTAAACGGCATTGCAAGCCCTGATCTGGGTCAGCAAACCTTTGTCCCACTTGGTGTATTTGGCAGCTTTGTCAAAACTTCTTTCGACGGCGCCAAAAAAGCTGTAATTTTTGTCAGACATGAGTTCAGTTTTTATGTTTAAGCAATCGTTATAGTAATAAGCAACCGGTTTAGTTGCCTTCTTTTTCCAATTTTGAAATTTTTCGGTCGAGGCGAATTACGTAAAGTGTCAAACCAAGCAATATGGTGAGAACTACTGTTATCACTACATAAATGCGTCCATTGCTTCGCATGGTGTCAGCTACTGAAACATCTTTTTCTTGTGCAAATAAGATCGTACTGAAAAACAGGCAAAAGAAGAACAGGCCATATTTTTTTAATAGCTTGATCATGATAACATCTTTTTTTCTTTAAGTAAAGTAAGCCGGATTTTTAACGTGGTGATCCACACACCGAGCAAAGTCCAGCCAATTACAGCCGGGTAGAAAACCAACCGCATAGAACCGCTGATATCATTTTTTACATCCAATGCAGGATTATCTTCATTACCGGGGTGCAGACTTGGCAGTATCCTTGGTAAAATCCAGATGGAAGGGAATAATATAGCGTAGGCAAAAATGTTATAGACAGCACTGATCCGGGCTTTTTTATCCATGTCCTGCACAGAGTCCCTTAAAATCAGGTAGGCAGCATATACCAATAAAGCTATGGCAGCGCCAATAAGTTTTGGATCTCTGGCAATGGTTTTAAAATTATTTATTACCGGCACATTCGGATCAGCCCAGGTAAATGCAGCCCAGATGGCACCGGTTGAGTAACCCAGCACTCCAAAAACGATGGCTACGACAGCGAAATGACGGGCATAAATATCATATTTCATATTGAATGTACGCAGGTAGCGGATGGCATTCACCACAGACACGGTGAACAGTATCATCATAGCAAACCACATACAGACATGAAAATAGAGATTACGGATTGTTTCGCCCAGCAATTTCAATTTGGGAACCGGTCCAAGGAAGCCGGCTACTACGGTGTAAATAAGCAACGCAATGGCAGCTATTTTCCACCAGTTTTTAAACATATAGTTGTTACGGTCTGTCATGCGAAGGCCCGGCAAGAATTACCGGCTTTCTAAATGTGGCAGCAAAAATAAGGGGAATTGGTAACATGAGTAAACAAGGCACAGTTAACCTGATAAAAACATTGACGGCCATAGTTTACAGTGATAAAAAACTCAATCTTTCCAAAGAAACGGGAAAAGAATTATGGCCATCAGAACTATCATGCAATCTAAAGCTATCAATAAGAGAACTGTGGATATCGGGATGGTAAGCAACGGGGCAAAAGCTATATTAGAAAGGCGCATCAGCAATAATAATTGTGGTATGATGACCGGGAAACCCAGTACGGCCATAATTGCTGCATTTTGCTGGGCTTTTGCGGCTATAGCTGCCAGGAATGTGAAAACAAGGCTGAGGCTCCAGCCACCTAATAATACAAGGCCAATAAATTCCCCCGTTTTTTTCATTGGATTGCCAAAAAACAAGGTAAACAAAAGCAGGCTTAGTAAACTCATTGCCAGCATCAGCAACGAATTGAAGATCAGTTTGGCAACTACAAAATGTGCAGGGCTGGCAATAGAATAAAAATACAGCATCCGGCCACGGCTTTCCTGCAAAAAACTCTTTGCCACAGCATTGATGCAAATAAAAAGCTGGATCACCCAAAACAGTCCATTCCATACCTTGCTTTCCGGCTCGTCAACAGCGTTGTACAAAACAAAAATGGTAGCGCCGATATAAAGCAATATGCCATAAAAGCTGTATTGCTGTCTAATTTCCAGCAACAGGTCTTTTTTAAACAAAGTAAGCACCTGGCGCATAAGTTGTTAAAAATTGGATGATTGCGAAAATACGTATTATGCTCTCTCCGTGTCAGCTTAATATCTACTAATTTGCAGAAAATAGATTTTATGTATTTGTTCCGTTTTCTATCGGTTGCCATTTTGTTTTTTGTCTTACAGGCATGCCAGACATCCCAGTCCTCCACTTCTTCAAAAATGCTCCGGTTTAATTATGCAAAAGGGCGGGGCTATGATTATGAACTTATCATGAATATGGACCGTAAAACAAAAGAGGGAACACAACAAACTGACATGACGGCTTATTATTCCATGGAAGTAGCAGGGGAAGAAAATAATATCAAAACCATAAAAACAAGGTATGAGCGGTTTAAAATGAGTTTCGAAGTAAATGGAATGAACCTGACCATTGATACAGATAACCCAATAACAGTTTCAAGAGGTGATACATCGGCAAAAAATATTTTCAGGAATATTAATAAATTTTTTGGCGCCATCCGGAATCAGCAATTTGCTATGAAGGTGAATCAGGAAGGTAAAATTGTTGAGGTTACCGGTTTGACTCAGATGGCAAACTCTATGGCGGATTCTATGGGTTTACAGGGCCCCTCCAGGGAGCAGATGATCCAAATGTTCAGTCAGCGGTTCAATGAAGATGCAGTAAAAGAACAATTGGAGAGGTTCTTGTTTATTTTTCCCAATAAAGAAGTAAAAGTAGGTGATAGCTGGAGCCGAACCAATAAAGTAAAGGGGCTGCTAGCGGCTGATTATACTACTGTTTACAAGGTGACAGAAATTGAAGGAGATATGGTAACTGTTGAAGAAAGCACACAAATAAATTCTTCAGATCAATCTGTAAAAATGGATGGAAAGGTAAGCGGTGAACTGGTTATTGATAGCCGTACAGGCCTGGTGGTAAAAGCCAGCCAGGATATTGAAGCTGCTGCAACCGGAAAAGAAGGCAAAACCGAAATTATTGCCAGGACAAAGATTAAGGGTGTGGAGCGGTAAAAGCTTTTTCTAATTATTTATGGTAGCAATTCCGGCAGCGGGGTTCATACACATCTTTTGCGCCCAGCATTACCTGGTCTTCGTTGGGTATTTTTCTATATGAGTAATTAGCAATATTGCCACATTGCATGCAAATGGCGTGGAGTTTTGTAACATAATCAGCTTTTGCCATTATAAAGGGCATTTGACCGAAAGGTTTTCCCAGGTAATCCATGTCGAGCCCGGCAACTATTACTCTTATACCCCGAAAGGCCAGTTCATCGCATACATTGGCAATCTCCTCGTCAAAGAATTGTGCCTCGTCAATACCAACCACATCCACATCCTGTGCCATTAACAAAATTTTCTGCGAGTTGTCAATCGGGGTCGATTGTATGGCATTGGTGTCATGAGATACGATCTTTACTTCGTCATAACGTACATCCATGGCAGGCTTGAAGATTTCAACTTTCAGGTTGGCTATCTTAACCCTTTTTAACCTGCGGATCAGCTCTTCAGTTTTACCACTGAACATGGAGCCGCAAATAACCTCAATACTGCCCCTTCTTTCGCCACTGATATTAGGTTCGATAAACATTGTTAAGAATTGTTATAGTTTTCCCGGTGTGTTTATATTGGCAAACTGTTTGTAACTTTAAAAGGTCCCTGTTTGCGGGCGGTAAATATAAATCAATGGAACGAATAGAAGCCCTTATACAAAAATTAAAAATGCAGTTCGAACAGCAGGCTGATGCCGGTGAAATGCTGGGTACTGTACAGCTACTTCAGTTTGAACTAACGCGGCAGCAAACAAAACAGCAGCAAAATTTAGGCACGGCCAAGGTAGCAGTGGTTTTACCCGCCATGTCTATGTCAATGAGTGTAGCTGAAGAGGTGCCCAAACAATATGAAAAATATGCCCCGAAACCGGCAGAACAAACTCCACCGGTAAAAGAAAGGAAAGAAACGATCCTGCTGGATGAAGGAAACATATCTGTTGTACAGAAAAATGGTCAGCTGGACATGGTCTTTGATCCCATGAGTGAAATTCCGACTTTGTCGCATCAGACTAATGAGTCAAAAGAATTAAATGATGTTGCCGAAACAACGGAGTCTTTAAATGATAAACTGAAACAGGGAAAAACAGAACTGGTGGAGATATTGAAAGAAACACCGGTGAAAGACTTAAGAAAAGCTATTGGTATCAATGATCGTTTTCTATTCATTAATGACCTTTTTAGGGGGGACGAGTCTGTATATGAGAGAAGTATAAAAACAATCAACAGCTTCAATATATATGCAGAAGCAGAATATTGGATCAGCCGTGAACTAAAAGTGAAACTGGGCTGGAACCCCGATAACCCAACCGTTCAACTTTTTGATCAATTGGTCAGGAGGCGTTTTTCCTGAATAAAGGCAAGTATTTCTTCAGAGGCCCCGGCATTTGATCTTACAAATTCCCCTGATTTTTTTGCAGCAACTGAGCAGCAGTTTTCACTGTTTTGCAAAAGAGTTTTGATGCATTCTGTCATTTCCTCCGGCGATTTTATTACAAAACATCCCCCCGCCTTTACAAGACCTGTGGCTTCTTTATATTTTTCATGATAAGGGCCAATTATTACTGGTTTATTGAATACGGCCGCTTCCAGCACATTATGCACCCCGCTGCTTTTAAGTCCTCCGCCTACATAAGTAATAGATCCGTAACTATATAACCTGGACAGCATTCCGATATTGTCAATGATCAGCGTAAAGGCTTTCTCACTCGTTGTAATATTATTTTTTAATTGTGAAAAAAGGATACTCCCCGGAAAAAGACGCAAGCAATTTTCTATATGGTCTTTACTTATTTCGTGTGGGGCAATGATCAATTTAAGCTGGATTTCGGTTAGCGATGCTAATGCCGAATGCAGCATTTCTTCATCTTCCGGCCAGGTGCTGCCTGCTACCAAAACGGGGTAAGTGCCTGAAAATTTTTCTACTTCATCAATTGGCTTGAATTTCTCTGCAATTTCGATTACCCTGTCGAACCGTGTATCACCGGAAACAGAAGTGATGTGGCTCAGGCCAATCCCATCCAGTAAGCTTTTAGAATCCAGATCCTGTACGAAAATCCAGTTGAACCGGGAAAGGATTTTTCTTTGTATGGAACCATACCATTTAAAAAAAGACATGTCTTCCCTGAAAAGTGCAGAAACCAGTAAAAGGGGGATATCCCGGTATTTTATTTTCTTTAAATAATAGTACCAGAACTCATACTTGACAAAGATGACCAGGGAGGGGTTTGTTAATTCAAGAAAACGTTTTGCATTTCGGGCTCCATCCATGGGGAGGTAAAAAACCCAGTCTGCTCCCGAATAATTTTTTTGTGCTTCAAATCCGGAAGGTGAAAAAAAGGTGAGTAATATCTTATATTCAGGATAAGTAGTCCGGATTCTTTCCAGAATGGGTCTTCCCTGTTCAAATTCGCCCAAAGAAGCACAGTGGAACCAGATTAATTTATCATTTACCCCAATGTCATTTTTCAGGCGTTTAAAAATACCTTTTCTGCCCTGTATCCATTTTTTTGCTTTTGGATTAAAGGGAGAAACGACGAATAAGGCAAGCCTGTATAGTATCAGGAAAATGTTATAAAATACTACAGACAAGTGGTTGTTTTTAATATAATTAATACTTGCAGGCAAAAGTAATTCCAAACGGGTAAACTAGCCGTATTTTACTATTTTTGCCCGCCTGAACGGATGAGTTAAGACTATTCATTGCCTCAGCGCCAGAGATGATTTTTTTAATAAAATTAATTGAATGAGACCAATTCAAATGGTCGATACAAAGACCCAGTATCAGAAGATCAAAGCGGAAGTGGATAAGGCAGTATTGGATGTTATGGAAAGTTCTGCCTTTATTAACGGGAAACCCGTTCAGGATTTTGCCATGTCCCTTTCTGTGTACCTGGGCGCAAAGCATACTATCCCCTGTGCTAATGGGACTGATGCCCTGCAAATTGCCATGATGGCACTGGGCCTGCAACCCGGCGATGAAGTAATTACTCCCTCATTTACATACATAGCTACTACCGAGGTAATAGCTTTATTACGACTTACACCAGTATTTGCAGAAGTGGATCCGGATACATTTTGTATAGACCCAGCTTCCTTGGAAAAAGCTATCACGGCAAAGACAAAAGCCATCGTGCCGGTACACCTTTACGGACATGCAGCTCCAATGGAAGAAATTATGGCTATTGCCAATAAATACAACCTGTATGTCATTGAAGATAATGCACAGGCAATTGGTTGCGACTATATTTTTTCCGATGGCACAAAAAAGAAAACAGGCACGATAGGTCATATAGGGGCAACATCTTTTTATCCTTCAAAGAACCTGGGAGCTTTTGGTGACGGTGGCGCCATTTTTACCAATGATGACGATCTTGCAGTGAAGTTAAAAATGATTGCCAATCATGGTCAAAGTAAAAGATACTATCATGATGTAGTGGGCTGCAACAGCAGGCTGGATACCATTCAGGCGGCAATTCTTGATATAAAGTTGAAGCATCTGGATGAATATATCGTTGCCAGGCGGAATGCTGCCGATTTTTACGATAAGGCATTTGCCGGTAATCCAAAGATTAAAACGCCATTTAGGGCACCTAATTGTCACCATGTATTTCACCAATACACAATACAATTGAATGGTGTTGACAGGGATGGACTGAACCTTTTCCTGGCAGACAATAAGATACCGTCAATGATCTATTATCCGGTGCCGGGTCATAAACAAAAAATGTTTGAACAATTTGGAACGGGTTCCATTGAAATGCCGGTGACGGATGATCTTACAAAAAAAGTGATTTCATTGCCAATACATACAGAATTGGATGAAGAACAATTAAATTTTATTACTTCAAAGGTTTTGGAGTACGTTAATAAATAATAATCAATATGAAAATTGCCGTAGTTGGAACGGGCTATGTTGGACTTGTAACCGGTACTTGTTTTGCAGAAACAGGAAATGATGTGACTTGTGTGGATATTGATGAAAAGAAAGTTCAGAAATTAAGTAATGGGGAGATCACCATTTACGAACCCGGATTAGAAAAACTTTTTTTGAGAAACCTGAAAGAAAACCGTCTTCATTTTACTACTGATTTGGCTGAAGGCATTAAAGATGCTAAGATCATATTTCTTGCTTTGCCCACACCGCCCGGTGAGGATGGTTCCGCTGACCTGAAATATATTTTGGGCGTAGCAAATGAACTGGGTAAAATTATGACCGGTTATAAGGTCATCGTTGATAAAAGTACCGTTCCGGTTGGTACAGCTGAAAAAGTGCATACTGCTGTTGCCGCTAATTACAAAGGCGAGTTTGACGTGGTCAGCAACCCTGAGTTTTTAAGAGAAGGAGTAGCAGTTGAAGATTTTATGAAGCCTGACAGGGTAGTAGTTGGGACAACTTCAGAAAAAGCAAAAAAAGTGATGGGGGACCTGTATGCACCATTTGTAAGGCAGGGTAATCCGGTCATTTACATGGATGAAAGATCGGCTGAATTGACCAAGTACGCCGCTAATTCTTTCCTCGCCACCAAGATATCCTTTATGAACGAAATTGCCCGGTTGTGTGAACGCCTGGGTGCAGATGTAGATATGGTTCGCCGTGGAATCGGCAGTGATGAAAGGATTGGCAAGAGATTTTTATTTCCCGGTATCGGTTATGGGGGAAGTTGTTTCCCCAAGGATGTTCAGGCATTAGTAAAATCTTCTTCAGAGGTTGATTATGAGTTTGAGATACTCAATGCTGTAATGAAAGTTAATGAGCAGCAGAAACTGCATTTGCTTCCTGCCATTTTAAAATATTTTAATAATGACCTGAAGGGTAAAAGATTTGCCTTGTGGGGACTTGCTTTTAAGCCTAACACGGATGATATCAGGGAGGCCCCGGCACTATATATGATTGAAGAATTAGTTAGTGCAGGAGCTTCGGTCTGTGCTTTTGATCCGGAGGCCATGAATAATGTAAGGGGAACTATTGGCAGCAAGATTGAATACAGCGATAGCCAGTATGCTGCTTTGGATAATGCAGATGCACTGATCATTGCCACTGAATGGAATGAGTTCCGGACACCAGACTTTGGAAGAATTGCCGATAGCCTAAGGCATAAGGCTATTTTTGATGGCCGCAATCTTTTTGATCTTAACGCCATCCGTGAACTGGGCTTCCACTACGTAAGTGTGGGAAGGGCAACTGTCAATTGATAATAATATGGAAAGAAAAAGAGTATTAATAACAGGTGCTGCTGGTTTTTTAGGTTCTCACCTCTGCGACCGGTTTATAAAAGAAGGATACCATGTTATTGGCATGGATAACCTGATTACGGGTGACCTTAGGAATATTGAGCACCTGTTTAAACTGGAACAATTTGAGTTTTACCACCATGATGTGACAAAGTTTATACATGTGCCGGGTAAGCTTGATTTCATTCTCCATTTTGCTTCGCCTGCCAGCCCGATCGATTATTTAAAAATACCGATACAAACATTAAAAGTCGGGGCAATGGGAACCCACAATTGTTTGGGACTTGCCAAGGCAAAAGGAGCAAGAATGTTGGTTGCCTCAACGAGTGAAGTATACGGTGACCCCTTAGTACACCCCCAAACGGAGGAATATTGGGGCAATGTGAACCCTGTGGGGCCAAGGGGTGTTTACGATGAGGCGAAAAGGTATATGGAGTCTATTACCATGGCCTATCACACTTTTCATGGTGTTGATACAAGGATTGTCAGAATATTCAATACATATGGCCCAAGGATGAGGCTCAATGACGGCAGGGCATTACCTGCATTCATTGGCCAGGCATTGAGAAGCGAAGACCTTACAGTATTCGGAGATGGTTCGCAAACCAGGAGCTTTTGTTATGTGGATGACCTTATAGATGGTATTTACCGTTTATTACTGAGTGATTATGTAATGCCTGTTAACATTGGTAATCCTAATGAAATATCATTAAAAGATTTTGCAGAAGAAATATTGATGCTTACTGGCAATAAGGTTAAGATTGTTTATAAGCCATTACCGGTTGATGACCCTAAACAAAGGCAGCCTGATATTACCAAAGCAAGAACTATTCTTGGCTGGGAGCCTAAAGTGAGCCGTGCAGAAGGATTAAGAATCACTTTAGATTATTTTAAATCATTACCAACTGAAGAGCTTACAAAACAACCTAAAGAGTTTGTAAGCCTTAAATAAATGAATATGTACCGGGAACTGATTGATAAAAAAGCAAAACTGGCTGTAATTGGATTGGGTTATGTCGGGTTGCCGATTGCGCTTGAATTCGCAAAAAGACTCTCTGTCATCGGATTTGACATTAGTTCTAAGCGGATTGAAATGATGAAGCAAGGTAAAGATCCCAGTAATGAATTAGATGGAGAAGCATTTGATGGTTGTGATATACTTTTTACTGATTCATTGGAAGTGTTAAGGGAAGCAAAGTTTTTTATTGTTGCTGTGCCTACTCCGGTGGATGAGCATAATGTGCCTGACCTGACGCCGGTATTAAGGGCTTCGGAAACAGTGGGAAAAGTGATTAAAAAAGGGGATTATGTGGTTTTTGAATCAACGGTATACCCGGGTTGTACGGAAGAGGATTGTTTGCCGGTGATTGAAAAGTTATCAGGATTGAAGAATGCAACAGATTTCAAATTGGGATATTCTCCTGAAAGGATAAACCCCGGCGATAAACTTCATACACTGGCAACCATAGTAAAGGTTGTATCTGGTTGTGATGCTGAATCTTTAGAAGAAATTGCCAAGACCTACGAACTTGTTGTAAAAGCAGGGGTACACAGGGCTTCTTCAATTAAAGTAGCTGAAGCTGCCAAGATCATTGAAAATACACAGAGAGACCTGAACATCGCTTTGATGAATGAACTTTCTGTCATTTTTGATAAAATGAATATCAATACATATGAAGTGCTGGAAGCGGCAGGTACAAAATGGAATTTTCTGAAATTTCAACCGGGGCTGGTAGGAGGGCATTGTATAGGTGTAGATCCTTATTATCTCACTTATAAGGCAAAGGAACTTGGCTATCATTCTGAAGTAATATTAGCCGGCAGGAACATTAATGATAATATGGGTAAATATGTTGCCAGGAAAGTAATTCAGCATATCATCAAAAATAACGGTGATGTAAAATCAGCCAAAGTGCTGATTATGGGGGCTACGTTTAAGGAGGATGTTAGTGATATACGAAATTCAAAAGTGAGTGATGTGGTAAATGCCCTGAAAGAATTTTATGTGAATGTGGAAGTAGAAGACCCTAATGCCGATTCAGATGAATTGATGCATGAGTACGGTTTTGGCTTAGTAAAGAATGTGGCAAATGATTATGACGCAATAGTAATTCCCGTACCGCATAAGGAATATAAAGAACTGAATGATGCATATTTTACCGGCATTACCAAACCTCATGGTTTAGTAGCCGATCTGAAAGGTATCTACAGAAATAAGATTGTTAACAGGCCTTATTGGAGCTTATAAACTGATGTATGCCATTTATTAAAACTGATTTTCCCGGGTTATTCGTTTTTGAGCCGGCTGTATTTGAAGACAGCAGGGGTTATTTTTTTGAATCATTTAATCAAAAAACCTTTGAGCAGGAAGGTATAACCAGCAACTGGGTTCAGGATAATCAATCCTCTTCAACTTATGGGGTAATACGGGGCTTGCATTACCAGTTGCCACCCTTCGCACAAGCCAAACTTGTGCGGGTACTCAGGGGCAAGATACTCGATGTGGTAGTTGATATAAGGAAAGGTTCACCTACATACGGCAAATCCTACAGTAAAGTGCTTTCTGCAAAAAATAAGCGTCAGTTATTGATACCCAAAGGGTTTGCACATGGTTTTTCTGTGTTGAGTAAAAAGGCGGAAGTTTTATATAAATGCGATGCATTTTATAATAAAGAATCTGAAGCCGGAATTTTTTATAATGACCCTGAACTAAATATTGACTGGAGAATACCTGCCGATTATGCAGTTGTGTCAGATAAAGATAAAGTGTTGCCTCCTTTTAGTGAATGTAATAATACCTTTGTATTTGAAGGGTAATGAAATCCAGGCCAAAAATATTGGTTACAGGTTCCAATGGTCAGTTGGGAAAGGAATTACAGCAACTGGAATCATCTTATCCTCAATTTGAATTCATTTTTCTTTCAAGAGAGGATCTCCCTATTCATCATTTTGAGCTGGTCCGGAATTTCTTTAAGGGGTATCATCCTCAATTTTTAATCAATTGCGCCGCATATACAGCAGTTGACCGTGCAGAGACTGAAAAAGATCTTGCATTCCAGGTAAATGGGGAGGCCGTTGGGGTGCTGGCAGCCGTTTGTATGGAATACGGAACCAAATTTTTGCATGTTTCAACTGATTATGTTTTTGATGGCACTTCAACAGTTCCCTATAAAGAAGAGTCGCCTACAAACCCTCAAAGTGTTTACGGAGCTTCAAAACTGGAGGGAGAAAAAGAAGCCCTTCATTATAACCCTGAGTCTATAATCATTCGTACTTCATGGGTTTATTCTTCATATGGGAGAAACTTTGTGAAGACAATGATGAAACTGATGGCTGAAAAAGAACAGCTTTATGTTGTGAATGATCAGTCAGGTTCCCCCACTTATGCGGCAGACCTTGCAGACGCCATTATGCAAATTATTGCTTCTGGCGAATGGGTGCCCGGTATTTATCATTTTAGCAATGAGGGTGTAACCACCTGGTTTGATTTCGCAGAGACTATCAGAGATCTTATTCAAAGTAGTTGTAAGGTAAATCCTATTCCCACTTCCTCTTACCCGACACCTGCCCGCAGACCGGCCTATTCTGTTCTGGATAAATCAAAAATTACAGGTACTTACGGGATTGTGCTGAAAGATTGGAAAGACAGCCTGAAGGCTTGTTTGCCCCTAATTAAATGATAAATCCCGGCTTTTGACCGGGATTTGTTGAGCTACTAGGATTCGAACCTAGACAGACAGAACCAAAATCTGTAGTGCTACCGTTACACCATAGCTCAATCCTGTTTTGGGAGTGCAAAAATAGGGTTATCAGCCTTTTCTCCCAAAAGGAATTTATCAGAATTTATGCCGTTTGGCGGGATTTTGCCTCTTCACTTTCTTCCCTCACTTTCAATTCTTTAATCTTATCCAGTGCCCTTGCCACCACATCACACATGATGGTATACAAAGATCCTGCACGGTGGTTTTCGTAAATATAATCCAATGCCTGATCTTCATTGGGAATGGTCATAACCGGGATATCAGGGTTTATTTTTTCGATACCCTGTTTCAGCAGGTCAATAATCTCGTCGGCAGTTCTGCCCCTTAGATTTTTATCACAGCGGATGATAATTTCATCAAAATGCCCTGCTGCGATTTCTCCGAGTTCCCGGATGTCATCATCCCTTCGGTCGCCGGTGCCGCTGATAACACCAACTTTATGGGGGTAGTCCAGTTTGCTCACAAAGTCGCATAATAGCCGCATGCCATGGGGGTTATGTGCAAAATCGGCCAGCATGGTGAAGTTTTTAAAATGGAAGAAATTGAGCCTTCCGGGTGTTAGTTTCTCGCTGGGAATAAAGGTTTGCAACCCGGTCCTTATATCTTCAATGGTAATGTCCCTGAATAAATAAGCAGCCAATACAGCCGGCAGACAGTTATTTATATTGTGAATGGCCTTGGCCTCATAAGTAATAGGAATATCCCTCGCCGGCAACACCCTTATTTTCCAATTTCCTTTCATTATTGTGATATAACCATTCTCATACACACAGGCAAGGCCATGTTCAGCACAATGTTCCCTGATGCGGGGGTTATTTTCGTCCATGCTGAATAGGGCAATATTGCATTTCAGGTCATATTTCATTTTATACACCAGGTCGTCATCTGCATTTAAAACGGCAAAACCGTGAGGGAAAACAGTTTCCGGAACCACCCCTTTTACTTTTGCCATCTGTTCAACAGAGTGTATTCCGCCCAGGCCGATGTGGTCAGCAGCTACATTGGTTACTACTGCCACTTCACAATTCTGGAAGGCAAGACCTGATTTTAATATACCACCCCTGGCACATTCCAATACTGCAAAATCTACTGTTGGATCTTTTAGTACAAATGCTGAAGAAACAGGGCCTGTACAATCACCTTTCATCATCAATTGGTTCTGGATGTAAACGCCATCTGAAGTAGTATAACCCACCTTTTTGCCAGCACTTTTGGCTATATGAGCTGTTAAACGGGTGGTAGTTGTTTTACCATTAGTCCCGGTAATGGCTATGATAGGGATTCTCCCCACACTTCCTTTCGGGAAAAGCATATCAACCACCGGTTCTGCCACATTTCTGGGAAGCCCTTCTGCGGGTTCTATGTGCATACGGAAACCAGGGGCGGCATTAACTTCCAGAATGGCCCCGCCATTTTCATTGATAGGGGTACGAAGATCATTGGCCATTACATCAATACCGCAAATATCCAGTCCAATGATCTTGGCAATTCTTTCAAACATAAAGATATTGGCGGGGTGTACTTCGTCGGTAACGTCTGTGGAGGTTCCTCCCGTAGAAAGGTTAGCCGTTGGTTTTAATAAAACTCTTTCACCTTTTGCAGGAACTGTTTCCAAAGTATAACCTTTGTCATCCAGCATTTTTTGGGTGAATTGATCCACCGTTATTTGTGTTAGTACTTTTTCATGTCCGTATCCGCGGCGGGGGTCTTTATTAGTTTCATCAATGAGCCATTGAATATTGTGAATGCCGTCTCCTACTACAGAAGCAGGTGTACGTAAGGCTGCACAGATGAATTTATAATTGATGACGAGACAGCGAAAATCATAACCGGTAATAAATCGTTCAACTATAACACTTCGGCTGTATTCTTTTGCCGCAGCAAAGGCTTTTAGGGCCTGTTCTTTATTGATGATATTAGTGGTATTGCCTTTCCCATGGTTGCCATCGATTGGTTTAATTACCAGGGGATACCCAAATTTGTCTATAGCTTCATCAAGGCCCAGTTCAGTTCTGATTACTGTTCCCCTTGGTACCGGAATTTCTGCGGCTTCCAGCAGCAACTTTGTTTCTTCTTTGTCACAGGCAATATCTACAGCAATATTGGAAGTAGTGGAAGCAATGGTTGCCCTTATTCTTTTCTGATTAACACCATAACCAAGCTGCACAAGGCTCTGTTTGTTTAAACGGATATAGGGGATTCCTCTTTTTGCTGCTTCATCTACAATGCACCCGGTGGAAGGTCCGAGGCGGGTATCTTCCCGGATTTCCCTCATTTTCTGAATATCTTCTGACAGGTCATATTCACTACCATCGATCAACGCCTGAGCAATACGAACGGAAGCTTTTGCAGCATATACACCTGCATCTTCTTCCATGTAGCTGAATACTACATAGTAAATACCTTCTTTTTCCCCTTCGGGTGTTCTGGTTCTTCCAAACCCGGTATCCATACCGGCCAATGTCTGTATTTCCAGGGCAATGTGTTCGACTACATGGCCCATCCATGTTCCTTCATCCACCCGCTGGAAAAATCCGCCCGGCTTTCCTACACTGCAACGATGCTCATACAAGGATGGCAAAAGTTTTTCCAGCCTCTCTCTGAACCCCGGAATTTTGTTGGTGGGCATGTTCTCTTTCTCTTCAAGATCCAGTTTCATCTGGATCAATTTAGTTCGTCTTACACTCCAGTAGTTTGGACCTTTCAGTACTTTGATCTCAAGTATTTTCATACACAATGATTGAATCCTGCTTTCGTACAGGGAGGTTGGAAGATAGTTTTTTTTCATAAGGTGACCAACAGTTGAGCCCGGTTGGCCTTATTCTATGTCAATCTCTTTTTTCCTTGGGGTATTTACTGATTTAGGGGTCGTTTTTCAGTACATTTAGTAATTAAAATTAACAGATATGTCTCCAGCCAGCCGACGCCGCTTTATCCAAAAAGCAGGTATTTTTTCTGCTACTGCTTTTTTTTCATCTCTGGCGAAACCCGTTTGGAGCCGGAACCTTGAGGCAGCTTTGAAAAACGCAGAAGGCATATTGCCTGAAGATCTGGCTACAGAAGAAGACTTTTGGTATTATATACAACAATCGTTCACCGTTTCACCGGCACTCATTAACCTGAATAATGGCGGGGTTTCGCCGGCGCCCAAAACTGTTCAGGATGCTATGAAACGCTACTACGACCTTAGTAATGAAGCTCCCAGTTATTATATGTGGAGAATATTGGATCAGGGCCGTGAGCCGTTAAGGAGAAACCTGGCAAAACTTGCCGGTTGTACCACCGAGGAAATTGCCATTAACCGTAATTCTTCGGAAGGCCTCGAAACAATCATTTTCGGGTTGCAATTAAAAGCCGGAGATGAAGTAGTAGCTGCCAAACAGGATTATCCCAATATGGTAAATGCTTATAAACAGCGGGAACTAAGGGATGGAATAAAAATGGTTTGGATAAACCTGGAACTGCCAAGTGAAGATGAAGATTACCTGGTAAAACAATATGTAAATGCATTTACACCCAAAACAAAAGTTGTACATATTACCCATATCATAAATTGGAACGGTCAAATTATCCCTGTTAAGAAGATTGCACAGGAGGCTCATAAAAGAGGCATAGAGGTGGTGGTGGATGGCGCCCACAGCTTTGCTCATTTTGACTTTACAATACCGGATCTTGAGTGTGATTATTTTGCCGCCAGTCTCCATAAATGGTTATATGCACCAATAGGCAGCGGCATGTTGTATGTAAAAAAGGACAAAATCAAAAATCTTTACCCGTTGTTTGCTGTTGATAATCCGCTGAAAGAAGATATAAGAAAATTTGAAGCGTTGGGTACCAGGCCCTTTTTTATTGAACAGGCCATTGGAAAGGCCATAGAATTCCATGAAATGATCGGAATTGACAGAAAGCAAAAGAGGCTTCATTACCTGAAAAATTATTGGATGGAAAAGGTAAAAGACCTTCCCGGCATAAAACTGAATACCTCAATGCACCCCCAATGGGGATGCGCTATTGGCAATATTGGTTTTGCGGGCCGCAAACCGGGAGAACTGGATTCTTTCCTGCTTGATAAATACAAGGTGCATACGGTTGGTATAGAATGGGAGAATATAAAGGGCATTAGGGTGACGCCGAATGTATATACTACAACAAATAACCTGGATGTACTTATAGAAGGTATAAGGGCATTTGCCAAATCTTGACAAATGAAAATAATAATTTATCATTCTTTTTTGCAGGAGAAGTGATGATAAATATGAAACTAAACAGTAAGTAAACTTGTCCGCACCACTCACCAACCGAAAGATCAATCTGTTGCAGGCCACCTCAATCAATATGATTGATATGGTGGGAATCGGCCCGTTTGTAGTAATGCCGTTTGTCGTAGCTCAATTTGATTCCGGCTTGTTCATTTGGGCATGGATTTTCGGCGCATTCACTGCTTTTGCAGATGCCATGATCTGGAGCGAACTGGGGGCAAGGTACCCTTTGGCTGGGGGCACTTATAATTTTCACCGGATTGCTTTCGGAGAAAAGGGTGGAAGATTGATGAGTTTTCTATTTGTATGGCAAACATCCATACAGGCGCCTTTGGTAGTAGCGTCTGCATCAATCGGTTTTGCCCAATATCTCACCTACTTGCTGCCGATGAATGACTGGCAGCAAAAAATAGTTTCTGGCAGCCTGGTAATATTCGTTTTCATTTTGCTTTACCGGAAAATTGAAACTGTTGGAAAAATTTCGGTGATAATGGGTACAGTAGTGGTACTTACCATTACCTGGATCATTATAAGCGGTTTGCTGAATCAACAACAATCTGTAAAATTTTGGCCATCCGGCAATGAGTCTTTTTTTAGTTATGCTTTATGGGCGGCAATTGGCCAGGCTTCTGTAAAGACCGTTTATGCCTATTTGGGTTATTATAATGTATGCCATCTTGGTGGCGAAATAAAGAATCCGGGTATAAATATTCCGAGAAGTATTTTTATTTCCATTTTTGGAATTAGCTCTCTTTACTTGCTTATGAACATCAGTGTAATGGGAGTAGTGCCATGGACTTCTGTAAAAGCGGATGATAAATACCTGGTCAGTTCTTTTATGCAGCATTTATACGGATCTTCAGCAGGCGTACTGGTTACTATTTTGATACTTTGTATTGCATTTTCTTCTTTGTTTGCAGTGGTTCTTGGCTATTCCAGGGTTCCATATGCTGCAGCGGCAGATGGTAACTTCTTCCGCATTTTTGCCAAACTGCACCCTACAAGAAACTTTCCGTATGTATCATTAACTGTATTATGCTTAATGGGATTTATATTCAGTTTATTATTCCGGTTAGCAGATGTTATCAGTTCAATTCTGGCTATGCGTATCATTGTTCAGTTCATTGGCCAGGGTGCCGGGGTAATTTTGTTAAGAAGAAGGTTTGGGAAAAATGAGCTACCTTTTAAAATGTGGCTTTATCCTTTGCCGGTAATTATTTCCGCAGCTGTCTGGGTTTTTCTTTTTCTTTCAACAGGCAGGTTTGCTTTTTGGGGCAGCCTCATTGCCGCTTTCGGTATTATTATCTTTTTCATTAAGGAGAAATTTTGGAATAAATGACGAAAATTCCTGTTTTCCACATTTCCACAATTGGTGATTCACCGGGTTCGGTTAAATATTTTTTCTTTTACATTTGTTATTAATCAAACCCCAATGAATGAGTCATCCTAAAGGAAAACTGATTGCAATCGGCGGTGCTGAAGATAAAGGCACAGACCTTGAAATGGGTGAGATACACCGCAATAACCTCAATTTTTTTGAACTGGGTATCCTTCGCCGGGTAGTAGAAGAGGCTGGTGGCGTTAACTCCCGTATTGAAGTAATTACTACAGCCTCCACAATACCGTATGAGGTGGGAGAAAATTACCTGAATGCCTTTGGAAAAATCGGATGTACAAATATCGGACTATTGCACATACGTAACCGGCAGGATACGATGATCAAAGAATATATAGAACGAATCCATAGTTGCGATGCAGTAATGTTTTCCGGGGGCAATCAATTAAGGCTAAGTGTAACAGACGGCGGCACTGAATTTTTAGCAATACTGAAAAAAAGGTACCTGGAAGAAGAACATTTTCTGATTGCAGGCACTTCTGCCGGCGCCATGGCAATGAGCAATACGATGATCTATGAAGGGAATGCCACCAGGGCACATCTAAAAGGGGAAGTGAAAATTACAACCGGTCTTGGTTTTATTAACTCTGTTATTATTGATTCGCATTTTGAAAAAAGAGGCCGATTTGGAAGACTGGCACAGGCAGTAGCTGCTAATCCGGGATGTATTGGGGTAGGATTGGGAGAAGATACCGGCATGCTGATAAAAGAAGGAAACAAGATGGAGGCCATCGGCAGTGGTTTGGTCATGATCATCGATGGCCATGAAATTATGCATTCCAATATTGCTGATATTCCGGAAGGTAACCCGATAAGTATTGAGAACCTTAAGGTTCATTTTTGTGAAAATGGCAATGGTTACCTTATCAAAGAGAGAAAATACCTTCCGGAGGCCAATAGTGGTTCTGTGATACCTAAGCAAGTGGATGTTGAATAATTTAGTTCCTTCCGGCAATTCTATAAATCTCTTTCTTATCAGGATTTAATAAAAGTATTTGTATGAATAAGCTGTTAGTTATTGCACTGGTTCTTTTTATTTCCTGTGCGTTTATACCCCAAAAGAAAATCAGGATTATTTTTTTCGGAGATTCAATTACAGAATTAGGAGTGAAACGGGATAAATATGTTGGCTACATACTAAGAATGGACAGTATGTTGAAAGCCGAAAAAAAAGGGGAACAATATGAATTAATCGGATCAGGCATCAGCGGGAACAAAGTATATGACCTTTACCTAAGGCTCGAAGAAGATGTACTGGCAAAGAATCCTGATATGGTAGTAATTTATGTCGGGGTAAATGATGTATGGCACAAAACGTTACTCGGTACTGGTACTGATGCCGATAAATTTGAAAAGTTTTACCAGGCAATTTTGAATAAACTTTCTTCAAAGGGGATCAAGGCAATTCTTTGTACTCCGGCAGTTGTGGGTGAGAAGACTGATATGAGTAATTCCCTGGATGGCGATCTTAACCGTTACAGCAATATTATCCGTGACCTGGCAAAAAAGAATAATTTGCCATTGGTGGATCTCAGGAAAAAATTCCTGGATTATCTCAAAGATAATAACCCGAAAAATGAGGAGAAAAACATTCTCACTTACGACAGGGTGCATATGAACGACAAGGGCAACCAATTCATTGCCGACCAGATGTGGAAATTGATCAAAGAAGTTAAATAGCTTTTACCAGGTAATAATTCTTCTTGCCTTTTTGAACAAGAATATAAACCTGGTGCAGCAGAAGTGAACTTTCTATTTTAAACTCAATCCCATTAACTTTTTTACGGTTGATGCTGATGCCTCCGGCCTGTACCAGTTTTCTTGCCTCTCCTTTACTGGATAGTATTGCAGTTTCCGCCAGGAATGATACAATGTCAATGCCGGCAATAAGTTTTTCTTTGGGAAATTCTGATTTTACTACACCTTCCATGCTTTCAAGATCGTCAATACTCAGGCTTTCAGCCGATGCTTGCTGGTTGGAGAATAATTTTTGTGTTGTTTCCAAAGCTTTTTCATATTCCTCCTGCCCATGAACAAAAGTGGTCACTTCCTGTGCCAATGTTTTCTGTAAAACCCTTGATGATGGATCCATTTTGTGTTCATGTATCAGCATTTCAATGGCATCTCTTGATAAGAAGGTAAAGATCCTGATCCATCGTTCAGCATCAGTATCACTGGCATTCAGCCAAAACTGGTAAAACTGATAGGGGGTTGTTCTGTTAGGGTCAAGCCATACATTTCCACTTTCGGTTTTGCCAAATTTACCGCCATCCGCTTTTGTAATTAAGGGATTAGTGAATACAAAAGCCTCTCCACCGTTTTTTCTGCGGATAAGTTCCGTTCCTGTAGTCATATTCCCCCACTGGTCGCTGCCGCCCATCTGCAGCTTACAGTTTTTATGTGTAAATAGCCAGTAAAAATCATATCCCTGCATTAATTGGTAAGCAAATTCTGTATAGCTGATGCCTGTTTCTCCTTCAATTCTTTTCTTTACGCTGTCCTTGGCCATCATATAATTTACCGTAATATGCTTACCTGCATCCCTCAAAAAATCAATAAAAGAAATGCTCTTAAACCAATCGTAGTTATTTGCCATTTCTGCTGCGTTGGGAAGTCCTGGATTGAAGTCAAGAAACTTTTCTAGCTGTGCCTTTACTCCGGCTACATTTTTTTGTAATACTTCTTCACTTAGCAGATTCCTTTCTTCGCTTTTGCCGCTGGGATCACCTACCATTCCCGTAGCTCCTCCGACAAGCGCAATAGGTTTATGACCGGCTTTTTGAAAGTGGACTAATAAAAGAATTGGAACCAGGCTTCCGATATGTAAACTATCGGCAGTGGGGTCAAAACCAATATAGCCGGTGGTCATTTCCTTGTTTAACTGTTCTTCTGTGCCGGGCATAATATCCTGTATCATGCCCCTCCAACGTAATTCTTCGATCAAATTCATTTCTAAACCAGTGATTTAGCGCAAAAGTAAGGCAGATTGGAATAGGGGATGGTAACGGGCAATATTTTTCTAAAATGTTCGTTTTCAATAATTAGGCTTTTCCTTGAACAGAACTATGAATTTACAAGGCTAAAGACTAATTTTACAAGTAATCCGTAACGCTGAAAGCTAATCAAATTCAAACGCTTATCGAAAATTGTCCGAATGAAACCAACCATCCTTTTTTTGTCATTATTGACAATAACCTTTTCCATGTCAGTAAATGCCCAATTCAGGAAGTATTCCAATGAATTCCTGAATATAGGTGCTGGAGCAAGGGGCTTGGCAATGGGTAGTTCCCAGGTAGCATCTGTAAATGACGGAACGGCGGGTTACTGGAACCCTGCAGGTCTTGTTGGTATAAAGGAATATCCCCAGGTTAACCTAATGCATGCCGAATACTTTGCCGGCATCGGAAAATATGATTATGCCAGTGTTGCCTTTCCTACTTCCAGCAAAAAGAGAGCAATTGGTATTACCGGTCTTCGCTTTGCTGTAGATGATATAATGAACACCTTGTTCCTGGTGGAGCCAGATGGTTCTATCAATTATAATAATATTCAATCATTTTCTTCTGCCGATTATGCTTTCATCTTTTCATATGCCCAGAAATTAAAAGAAAGTGAAAAGAAAAATGTTCACTTCGGTTTAAATGCTAAAGTAATACACAGAAGTGTTGGCAAATTTGCCAAAGCCTGGGGTTTTGGATTAGATGCCGGGCTGCAGATTTTCAGTAACAAATGGAAATTCGGCATTGCTGCAAGGGATGTTACCAGTACTTTCAATGCCTGGTCTTTTAGTTTTACAGAAAAAGAAAAGGAAGTACTTTATTTAACCAACAACGAAATTCCAGTAAAATCAACCGAATTAACTGCGCCTCGACTGGTTTTGGGTATCGCCAGGGATTTTAAATTGGGTAAAAAACTTGGGCTGCTGGCTGAAGCAAATATTGATGTAACATTTGACGGGCAACGTAATACGCTTATAAGTGCTGATCCGGTAAGTGCAGATCCAAAACTTGGTCTGGAACTGAATATCAGCAATGTTTTCTTTCTTAGAGGCGGTATCAATAATTTCCAAAAAGCATTGTCAGACGGAGATACCGTAAACCAAAAGAAAGTGTGGATTTATCAGCCAAGTGCCGGGGCTGGTTTTAAAATTCAGAATGTCACAATAGATTATGCTTACACCAATCTGGCCAATCAATCAAACCCGTTATTCACCCATGTTTTTTCGCTTAGATTAAACCTGGTCAACGATAAAAAGAGAAAACAAGAATAATCTGTTTCCCTTAAACACTTATTCAAATGAAAAGAATTTTACTGGTATTTTTACTTTTTACAGGACTTTATGGTCATGGACAGTCGTATTATAATGAATGGATTAACTATGGCCGTACCTATTATAAGTTTAAAGTTGGAGCCAATGGTCTCTATAGGATCAACCAAAGCGTACTTTCGGGTGCAGGCCTTGGCAGTGTGCCGGCCGAACAGTTTCAGCTTTGGAGAAACGGCCAGCAGGTTCCGTTGTATACCACAGTTCAAACTGGTTTGTTTGGCCCATCAGATTATATTGAGTTTTGGGGGGAAATGAATGATGGCAAACCCGATCTTCCATTGTACCGGATCCAGGATCACCAGTTAAATGATAAGTGGAGCCTTGAAACGGATACCGCTTTTTACTTTTTAACTGTAAATCCTTCTGGCGGTAATCTGCGTCTTACGCCTGCAGTTAATGCCTTGCCGACTTCACTAACGCCAGAGCCCTATTTTATTCATACCGTAGGTAAATATTATAAGGATAAGTATCATTTTGGTTACGCAGCTGTTGTAGGTGAAGCTGTATATTCCTCAAATTATGAAAATGGAGAAGGGTTTACATCACCTAATATTTCAGCAAATGGAACGAGAAGTGAAACTTTTGCTAATCTTTTTCCTTTTACCGGTACAGCACCGGCCCCTGTATTAAAAATCAATGCAACAGGCGATGCCCTTAATCCAAGGAGATTTGAAGTGCGGGTTAATACAACTTTGGTGGCAAACCCGGTAATGGATTATTATGATTATGTAAAAACATCCATTCCAATTACAATTGGTAATATCAGCAGCGGCTCTGCTGTGGTTGAAGTGAAGAATGTTGCAGGTGGTACACCCGACCGCATGGTGATTGCAAAAACCGAACTGGAATATCCACGACAGTTTAATTTTGGCGGTGCGAATAACTTTGTTTTTGAATTGCCGGCAAATGCTACGGGCAATTATCTGGAGATTACAGGGTTTAATTATGGAACGCTGCCACCGGTCCTTTACGATTTTACTAATGGTAAAAGGTATGTTGCAGATATTACAAATGCCCCGCAGGTAAGGGTAGTTTTAGGCCCCTCAGCTACAAGCCGGAAGTTGTTATTGGTTACACAGGAACCGGCTTATCCTTTTGCGGTAACTAATTTGCAACAAAGAAATTTCATCAATTATGGGCTTGCTGCCAACCAGGGCAATTATCTCATTATTACACATCCTGCATTGCTTAACGGAACAGCCGGATCAACTCCGGTAGAAGATTACAGGGCTTATAGAAGTTCCGCTGCAGGAGGTGGTCATAATGCTAAAGTTTATATGATAGATCAGTTGGTGGATCAGTTTGGATATGGTATAAAGCAGCATCCGCTGGCTGTTAAGAATTTTATCAGATGGGCAAGAAACACTTATTCCTTACCAGTTAGAAATGTATTTCTAATTGGAAAGGGACTAATTTATATTCACAACAGGATATTTGAAGCTAATCCTGATTTAGATAAATTATCATTTGTGCCAACGTTTGGCTACCCGGCCAGTGATATTCTTATGGCCACGGAGGGTACGGATGAAATTCCGAAAGTCCCCATTGGGCGATTATCTGTAATTAAGGCTGATGAAATAACAGTTTACTTAAACAAGGTAAAGCAATATGAGCAACAACAAGCATTCATATCTCCATTGATAAGAGATAAAGCCTGGATGAAAGATGTTATTCATGTTATCGGGGCTAATGATGGTGCACTGGGAGATGCCTTAACAACTTCAATGAACAGGTTTGGAGATATATTAAAGGACACATTTTATGGAGGCAATATTAATACTTTCAGTAAGCTGACCACCGCACCGGTTGAACAGGCTAATCAGATCAGGCTCTACAATTTATTTGAGAACGGCATAGGGCTAATGACCTATTTTGGTCATTCATCTGCCTCTACACTTGAATTTAATTTAGATAATCCTCAGGCTTATAATAATCAAGGCAAGTACCCTTTGTTTATCCTATTGGGTTGTAATGCCGGCAATTTCTTTTTCTTCAACCTGGCCCGTCTTTCTTCTTATGAAACAATTTCTGAAAAGTTTGTATTAGCCGATCAGCGGGGAAGTATTGCTACTATGGCAAGTACCCACCTGGGCATTGTCCACTATTTAGATATTTATAACAGTAAAATGATGTCTGCAATGTCCAATACTAAATATGGCGGCACATTAGGGGAA
>DASUDW010000060.1:0-9761 GCA_036275415.1 Chitinophagaceae bacterium
TCTGCAGCAATTTTATCTCCCAGCATAGCCAGGGCCGATGCCTTTTGCCAGCCTACGAGCCTTGGCAGAAAATAGGTGCCGCCACTGTCAGGTATCAAGCCAATTTTAGAAAAGGCTTGAATAAACGATGCTGATTGTGCTGCCACCACCACATCACAGCATAGGGCAATATTGGCGCCGGCACCGGCAGCCACTCCATTTACAGCAGCCATCACCGGTTTATCCAATTTTCTTATCCTTGTTACGATCGGGTTATAATGTTCAGACAGAATTTGTTTGATTTCTATTCTTTCTTCACCCACCAGTTCACTGATGTCCTGTCCGGCGCTGAATGCTTTTCCGTTACCGGTAATATAAACAGCTCTTACCGTTTCACTTTTACACTCATCCAGTGCCGCCTGCATTTGCAGCGCCATCTCACGGTTAAAGGAATTGAATTTATCGGGCCGGTTTAGGGTGATGAAGCCGGTACTTTCCTTTACTTCCAATAAAATTGATTGCATGTTTGTTGGGTTATTCAACAAAACTAAATTCTAAAATCGTAAATCAGATATATCAATGGCACTTAAAATAATCAAAAGGTTCCCTGCAATCATCGCACTGATATAATGCCTTGCAGGCCGTACTGCCAAATTCACTGATGCAGTGTGTGTGCCATGACTCACAATGCGGGCACTGCACCGCTTCATCAGCAGCAAATAATTTATCATTGCAAACTTGTTGTTTGGGATTGGGAGGTGCAATCCCGTATTCTTTCAGTTTTCTTTTACCCTCCTCACTCATCCAGTCCGTAGTCCAGGCGGGACTGATGACATGGGTGACTTTTACATTTTTAAAACCGAGTGTAGCCATTTCCATTTTAATTGTTGCGGCAATCATGTCCATGGCCGGGCAGCCGGTATAGGTGGGTGTGATGATGATTTCGGGTTCATCATCACTCATTTTAATGTCACGTACAATACCTAAATCAATAATAGACAAAACGGGAATTTCCGGGTCTTTTACTTCTTTTAGAAGATCCCATAAAATTCTCTCATCAATTTGTAATGACTTTTCGTTTTTCATGCTTAATACAAGCCCCTTTTGGGGTTTGTGATATTACCATTCGCAACCGGGGAAAGCCCGTTGCATGTACTGCAGGTCAGCAAGTATATAACCAAGATGCTCTGTATGTGTGCCGGTTTTTCCTCCGGTTTGCATGTATACGTTTTCAGGTACACTCATTGTAGCCTGTTCAAAAACGGTCCTCACCTTATCATACCAGTCATTTTTCAGAGAAGTCACGTCTATGCCCAATTCCTGTTCGTAAGGTGCCGGTATAAAGAGTTCCCCGGTATATCTCCAGAGTTCTTCGAGGGCTTTTATGATTCTGTTATGGCTTTCTTCTGTACCATCGCCCAGCCGGATCACCCACTCACTGCTCCACCGCAGGTGATAGCTTACTTCTTTTATTGATTTCTCAGCAATAGCGGCAATGGTTGCATCAGAATTGCTTTGCAGATATTGATATAAGTAGTACTGGTATGCGCTGAACAGGAACTGCCTGAGTATGGTTTGTGCCCACCCGATAGTTATCGGGTCACCGTTTGGTTGCTCCACTAATAAACAATTCTTAAATTCTCTTTCTGTTCTTAAATATGCCAATGAATCTTCTGTAGAGCCATCAGCCTTTAACTGTGCAGCATACTGATAAAGGCTCCTTGCTTGCCCAATTAAATCCAATGAAATATTGGTTATGGCAATATCCTGCTCCAGTATGGGACCGTGACCACACCACTCACTGTTGCGCTGGCCGAGGATGAGTGCATCGTCTGCAAGATGAAGAATATAATCTGTTTTAGTACTGTTCATAATCACTCCCCTTCAGGGGCTGGGGGTTTTACATATGATTCACTTCGTCAGGTAAGTTGTAAAATGTCGGGTGTCTGTACACTTTATCCTTTGCAGGTTCATACAATTCGCCTGCCTCTTCCGGATTAGAGGCTGTTATATATTTACTTTCCACTACCCAAATACTTACTCCCTCCATTCTTCGGGTATAAACATCCCTGGCGTTTTCAATGGCCATCTGCGCATCAGCAGCATGCAGGCTGCCGCAATGCTTATGATCAAGGCCGTTCTTGCTCCGGATAAACACCTCCCATAAAGGCCAGTCGTGACCGGAAGTTTTAGCTTCAGTATTTCCACCTCCCTTTTCTTCAGGGATGTCACCGTAATAAAATTTTCTGATTTGAATATTCATGTTGAGTAGTTGAAATGATTTCTTAACCTGTTATCTTATCAACTTTTTAACTTGTTAACTGATCTAAGCAGCCCTGTCTTTTTGCTTTTCCATTCTTTTTCGGGCATGTGCGGCAGCGGCTTCCCTTACCCATTCTCCGTTTTCCCAGGCTTTGCGGCGGGCATCCAATCGTTGTTTGTTACAGGGGCCATTGCCTTTTACAACCTGCCAGAATTCATCCCAGTTTATCTCACCAAAATCATAATGCTTTCTTTCTTCGTTCCATTTCAATTTATCATCCGGCAGTTTCATCCCCAGTGTTTTGATCTGCTCAGCGATCATATCCACAAAATTTTGCCGCAGTTCATCGTTGCTTTTTCTCTTTATTTTCCACTTCATGCTCTGATCGCTGTTGGTGCTTTCGGTATCTCTTGGTCCAAACATCATCAGCGCAGGCCACCACCAGCGGTTGATAGCATCCTGGCACATGGCCTTTTGCTCTGCAGACCCTCTTGATAAAACCAGTAATGCTTCAAAACCCTGCCGCTGATGAAAACTTTCTTCTTTACATATCCGCACCATGGCCCTTGCATAAGGTCCGTAAGAGGTGCGGGTCAGCATCACCTGGTTCATAATGGCGGCGCCATCCACCAGCCAGCCAATAGCGCCTATATCGGCCCAGGTAAGGGTGGGATAATTAAAGATGGAAGAATATTTGGCTTTGCCGCTATGCAGGTCATTAATCATTTCTTCTCTTGACTGGCCGAGTGTTTCTGCCGCAGAATACAAGTACAAACCATGGCCGGCCTCGTCTTGTACTTTTGCCAATAAAATTGCCTTTCGTTTCAGCGATGGTGCCCGGGTTATCCAGTTGCCTTCGGGTAGCATACCCACAATTTCGCTGTGTGCATGCTGGCTGATCTGACGGATGTTGGTTTTGCGATAAGCATCCGGCATCCAGTCTTTGGGTTCGATCTTAACCTCTTTGTCAATTTTATCCAGAAAAATCTGTTCTAAATCCTGAACGGGCATTTGCTATTATTTAGGTTACAAATGTAAATAAATCTAACGCCTGTTAGTTGAGTTTGTTTATGATGTACATCATTACAGGAAAAAAGAATAAACTTTTTTTAAGCGGCTATACTATTACGGGTTTTCTTTTCCGCAAGTAAAAAATAGAGAAATGTTTGTTAGGGTAAAGTAAAATGAAGTGAATGAAACTATTATTTCGCATCAAAATCCACCACCACCTTCTCTGTTTTAGGATGGCTCTGGCAGGTAAGGATATAACCCTTTTCCACTTCTTCCTCTTCCAGTCCCCAATGCACATCCATCATCACTTCACCCTCCAGCAATTTTGCTTTACAGGTGCAGCACATACCTCCTTTGCAGGCATAAGGCAGGTCGGCCCCTTGCTTTAAAGCAGCATCCAGGATAGTGGCGTTGCTGTTCAGCGAAAGATCAAAGTCAAATGTGCGGCCATCCAGTTTTACAGTGATATTACTCACCGGGCCGGTAAGCAACCAGGAGTCCTCGGTACCGGCAGTTCTTTTTTTCTGACCCGGTGAATTGAAGAGTTCAAAGTGTATTTTCTTCTTATCAATATTTTTTACCTCCAGGTAATCCTTTACACAAAAGATCATTTCCTCCGGCCCGCAAAGAAAGAATTCATCCATCATAGTATAATCAACCAGCGGGGCCAGTTCGTTCAGCTTTTCGGTATTTATTCTGCCAAAGTTGATAGCCGTATCGGTTTTTTCACGGCTTAAAACATGGATAAGATTAAACCGGCTCATGTATCTGTTCTTAAGGGCTTCCAGTTCTTCGGAAAAAATGATGGAGCTCCTGTTTTTATTGCCATAAATAAGCGTAAAACTGCTGCCGGGCTCTGTGGCCAATGTTGTTTTTATCAATGAAATAACCGGGGTAATACCGCTGCCCGCTGCAAAGGCAAGGTAGTTTTTGCTTTGTGCCGGGTTTAATTCAGAATTAAATTTCCCCACCGGCGGCATCAGTTCAATGACATCGCCTTTTTTTAACCGGTCATTGGCATAGCCTGAAAAAACACCCCCTTTTACTTTTTTGATGGCTACCCTCAGTTGCTTTTCCAGCGGCGAAGAACAAATGGAATAGGTCCTTCTTACTTCGTGCCCGTTGATCTTTGCCCGCAGGGTAAGGCTTTGACCCTGTACAAAGGCAAATTCCTCTTGCAGGCTTTCAGGCACATCAAATAGAACAGAAACACAGTCGTGGGTTTCTTTTCTTACTTCTTTGACAGGTATCGGATGAAAGTGAATAGACATAAATCAGGGTTGTTTACGTAAACCATCAATCATGATCTTTACCATATTATCTTCCAATTCCTGGGCGCTGATCCTTGCCTTGCTCCGGTGCCAGCTTTCAATTCCGCTTACTGCATGCAGCATAATAAGTACTGCTGTAGGGGCATCAATTTTTCGGATTTCGTTACGGCTGATGCCTTCTTCAATGATGAAGGCAAATTTTTTCCGGTAGCTCCTGCGCTGGTTTTGAAAATTGGAGAGGTAGGGATCTTCCAGGTGTTTCCATTCCCTGTCGCTTACATAAACGGCTTCATAGTTGGAGGTCATCTGCTGAATATGAAAACGAAGTAACTGTTCTATTTTGGCAATGGAGTGCTGTTTGCCGGATTCTATGGTTTCAATCGTTGTATTGAATACATTGGCTACATCAAAACAAATGGCTTCCAGTATTTCATTTTTAGATCGAATGTGGTTGTAGAGACTTGCCGCTTCTATACCCACCGCTTCAGCAAGGTCCCGCATGGAAGTGGCCGCAAATCCTTTTTCCCGGAACATAGCAGCTGCCTTTTTAAGGATCAACCCCTTTTTAGAAGCCCTTTGTCGTGTTGTTTTGGCCATATTTTCAAAGATAAACAGGAAGCAGGTTATATCAGTCAAACGGGTCAAATAAGTCAGCCTTGGCTATGGTTGGTGTGCTGAATTAATGTAGGTTTGCGGCGCCTTACAGGCAGTCGGTAGTCAATAGTTTAGAGTAATGAGCCGGGACTACAGATTCATATACTCAAACATCAAGTAAAATTAATAGTAAGAATCATGTCACTTATCACCGTTGGCACTATGGCCTTTGATGCGATTGAAACCCCCTTTGGTAAAACCGATAAAATTGTAGGCGGATCCGCTACTTATGTGGCTTATGCAGCCAGCAATTTTGTAAAACCGGTACAGCAGATCAGCATAATCGGTTATGATTTTCCCCAGGAGGAGCTGGATGAAATGCGGAAAAGAGGTGTTTGGCTCGATGGTGTGGAAATGGTACCCGATAAAAAATCATTCTTCTGGAGCGGCCGTTACCATGAGGATATGAACAGCCGTGATACTCTGGTGACTGACCTGAATGTATTGGCCGACTTTGATCCTAAAATCCCGGACAGTTACCAGGGCGCCGAATTCCTGATGCTGGGCAACCTGGCGCCAAAGATCCAGCTGAATGTAATACAGGAGCTGAAGCAGCGGCCCAAGCTGATTGCCATGGATACGATGAATTTTTGGATGGAATCAGCCATGTCCGAATTGAAGATTGTTTTGAAGTATGTGGACATGCTGATTGTGAATGATGCTGAGGCCAGGCAGCTGACCGGGCTGTTTTCATTGGTAAAAGCCGCCAAAGCTATTTTACAAATGGGCCCTAAATACCTGATCATTAAAAAGGGGGAGCATGGTGCTTTACTTTTCCAGGATGATGAAGTGTTCTATGCTCCGGCATTGCCATTAGAGGATGTATTTGACCCTACTGGCGCCGGCGATACCTTTGCCGGAGGCTTTATCGGTCATTTAGCAAAAACAGGTGATATTTCTTTCGACAATATGAAACGGGGAATCATTGTAGGTTCTGCCATGGCCAGTTTCTGTGTGGAGAAGTTTGGACCTATACGGCTGAAGGAAGTAACAGCAGAAGATATTACCAACCGTATCCAGCAGTTTAAAGACCTGGTGAGTTTTGATATAGAGCTGGTGTAAACTTGCGAGTCACCGAAAACATATCAAGTTTAAAGAAATTTACAGGGGGCGAAGCAAACTAATTATACTGTTGTCATGGAGGGGTGCCAACCTTGAAAAGGTTGGCACCCCTTTTTCCTGATCACCCCTTATAATTTCCTCGCCAATACCACCACATTTTTAAACTGCTGCTTCTTGCCTTGCAGGTTAAAAATCTCCGTAAGTACGACATAAGTACCAAGTGGCAGCTTTAGTCCTTTATCATCCAGCCCATCCCAGTTCCAGTAACCCGATAAGGCAAGGGTGCCGTTGCGAACCAGGCTGCGAACAGGCCTTCCGGACGGATCGAAAACAGTAATATTGGCTACATAGCCGGGCTCTGTTACAACATATTGAATACTGGCAATATCATCCCTCCCGTCATTATCCGGTGAGAAAACTTTAGGCGTTACTGCTATGGTGGCACTAATACTATTTATTTGTTTGTATTGCGAATTTTTATAAGTGGGGGTACCATATCCGGCAGTAGAGGCAGCGCTGGTCCAGTTGGCCGCATTTTGTGCTGCTGCGTTGGGGTCAATTCTTTCCAGTGCAACCCCTTCATCATTATCAATAAGCTTGAAATGCCAGTCATCTTTGTATTTCACTTCGTCAATTACATTACCTTGAAAATTCAGGGCTACTACAGTTCCTTCATCATCCGGAAATGAAGGAGGAGAAGAGATCACCAGCACATTCTCCGGGTTCTTTACTAAATATTGCAACGACAAACCGGCGGCATCTTCGGTTTCCACTATATAATCTCCCGGAAAAACATAAAACGGAACACTACTCAAAGCCTTAATGGAACTCACCACACCACTGCTGTTGCGGTTAGCGATAAACAATTTGGAAGCATCAAAAATCTTGCTGCTGTTATTATAGAACTCCACATAATCAAACGCATTACTCCGGGGATTGAAGAGAATCTCGTTGATGATCCATTCGCCGGCTCCTGCATCTGCCGGCAGGCCCACCCGAACTTTACTGGCAGTGCCAATACTATTCCCTTTACAGTCTTTTACATTGGCAGCAGTAAGGGAGTAAACCGTATTGGCAGCCAATGCAGTGTTTGTCTTGAGTTGCACGGTATTAAATAGCGGCGGCAGGGTAGCGGCATTGGTTAGTATAAGCCCGCCGTCAATGGAATAATTGGAAACGGTGGCCCCGGGCAAACTATCTAGCGGTTCGTCAAACACCAGTATGATGGTTGTATTATCAGTAGTATAAGCTCTTTTCAATTGCGGCCCTGCTGCATCGTTATTCACCGCATCAACGGAATTTTTCTTTCCCGGTGTACCTCCGGTAGTGTTAGTGCCGGCTTTCCAGTTACTAATACCGGCGCAGGGACTTTTGGTGTCGATCATTTCCAGTGTCCAGCCACCATCTTTTTTTAGTTCATTCTGATACCATGCGGATGTGTAAGCTACCGCATGAATAGTTCTTCCATTGGCGGCACGGAGAAATAGCTGGTCGCCATCATTATCCAGCGAAGGGAAACTGGTAACAGAAATAGTAGTGCCGAATGCAGACATAACAGCCACGGCGCTGCCGGTGCAAACAATCACAAAACTATCCGGCTGTAAAACGAAATTCGGCATCGGGCCGCTTTGTCCGCTGGCATCGCCAATGCGCCAGTTTTGTAAATTGATGGGTGCAGCAGTTGTGTTCTTTAATTCTATCCATTCGTTATTCGGCAAACCTACCTGTGGAGTGGGGTCGGCCATTATTTCATCAATAACAATATCATACCTGTTTTGAGACAACAGGAAAAAAGGGAAAAAATAAATAATCAGTAATAAACTTCTTTTCATCACATCAAGATAATTAATAATTTGAAATGAAAAATATTTATGCCTTTTCATTTTTTGGATGGAATATGCTGTGCAGCTATTTTTGCCGGGTAATGATGAAAATGAAACATACAAAACGCAGTAAAAAACACTTCTGAGGAAGGTTTGCTGCGTTATGTGTATAGTAACATAAAAGTTTAGCAGGCCTTCCAATTGGAGGGCCTTATTATTTAACCATAATTATTAATTAAAACTTCCGTTGATTGGAAGAAGGGGGACAAAAAATGAAAGTTGCAGTAGTAGGCGCCACAGGATTAGTAGGTACCAAAATGTTACAGGTGCTGACTGAAAGAAATTTTCCGGTTACCGAACTGGTGCCGGTGGCGTCTGAAAAATCAGTAGGAAAGGAAGTGGCATTTAAAGGAAAGAAATATAAGGTAGTAAGTATGACAGATGCCATTGCCCTGAAACCTGCTGTAGCTATCTTTTCAGCCGGTGGAGGCACTTCATTGGAGTGGGCGCCAAAATTTGCGGAAGCAGGTATCACCGTTATAGACAATTCATCTGCCTGGCGGATGGACCCCACAAAGCCGCTGGTGGTGCCTGAGATCAATGCGGATATTCTGACTGTCAACGATAAAATAATTGCTAATCCAAATTGTTCTACCATTCAAATGGTGGTGGCCTTAAATCCGCTGCATAAAAAGTACGGCATCAAAAGAATCGTTGTAAGTACTTACCAGAGTGTAACAGGAACGGGGGTTAAAGCTGTTGATCAGTTACATGGCGAACGATTGAAGGAAGTAAAGGGGGAAAATACGGAGTACCCAATGGCCTATAAATATCCTATTGACCTGAATGTGATACCGCAGATTGATGTGTTTTTGGAAAATGGATATACAAAGGAAGAAATGAAAATGGTGAAAGAAACCTGTAAAATTATGCGGGAAGATTCTATCCGTGTTACAGCTACTACCGTTCGAATCCCGGTGATGGGTGGCCACAGTGAAAGTGTGAATGTAGAGTTTGAAAATGAATTTGAACTGGCTGAAGTTAAATCAATACTGCAATCTTCACCCGGCGTTATTGTGGTGGATGATCCGGCCACACAGCAATACCCGATGCCGATTCATGCCCATGAAAAAGATGAAGTATTTGTCGGCAGGCTGAGGAGGGATGAAAGCCAGCCGCATACGCTGAATATGTGGATCGTATCAGATAACCTGCGTAAAGGAGCTGCCACCAACGCAATTCAGATTGCCGAATACCTGCACTTGAAAGGAATGCTCTGATTAATTTTTATTGCTGCTATTTATTAAACCCATCTTGTATTTAGTACTTAAGATGGTGGTTTGCCTGTTTTTCATCGTTAAAAAACGCCTGTTTAACCTTGTAGCATCATTGTCTGTCGAATAAAGATCAGACCAATTTGATGTTGTTCTACGTTTACCGTTTATTTTTAAACATATCATTCAAAAGAGAATGCAATCAATGAAAAAAACTGTTTGTGTTATTGGCGTCCTTTTGCTGCTTATTTCTTTTAGCCGATTATATGCACAATGTGATCCAACGCCTACTGTGAACCTGAAATATGTTTCTGGTAATGGTACTAACTGTACTTTTAATTATGACTTTTCCATTTCCTATAGTGGTAACAGCTATAAATCGTTTCAGTTTAGCGTAAGCGTTAATGGCGGGGCTCCTTCTACT
>DASUDW010000061.1:0-3649 GCA_036275415.1 Chitinophagaceae bacterium
ATGGGCTGGCGTTTCGTCAATAAAAAACTGGCTGCCATGTATCAACCCTTTACGATGGGGGAAACAGCCGAAAATGTGGCTAAGCAATGGAACATCAGCCGGGAAGCACAGGATGAATTTGCCTTTTCTTCGCAACAAAAATATGCGGCCGCCAAAGCAGCCGGTAAATGGGCGGATGAAATAATCCCTGTTGAAGTAGAGAAGGGAAAAGAAAAAATTACAGTAGCTGCAGATGAACATCCGCGGGAAACTTCTTTGGAAAAACTGGCGTCATTGAAGCCTGCCTTTGTTAAAGAAGGAACCGTTACTGCCGGCAACTCTTCCGGCATCAATGATGGTGCCGCCGCCCTGTTGCTGGCCAGCGAAAAAACAGTTAGTGCATATGGGTTGAAACCAATGGCCAGGGTTGTTTCTATGGCGGTAGCCGGGGTTGATCCGGCTATAATGGGCATTGGCCCTGTACCCGCTACACAAAAGGCTTTACAAAGGGCTGGATTAAAGCTAAGCGATATCGGGCTTGTTGAATTGAATGAGGCCTTTGCATCGCAGTCATTGGCCTGCATCAGTGACCTCGAACTGGAAAAAGAGAAGGTAAACGTAAATGGCGGGGCTATTGCTATTGGCCATCCGCTCGGATGCAGCGGTGCCAGGATCTCCGCTACCTTACTCCACGAAATGAGGCGGACAAAGACCCGGTATGGCCTGGCAACCATGTGCATCGGGGTGGGGCAGGGCGCTGCAATAATTTATGAATCAGTGTAACATTTTAGCCAATAATGTGTTTTATATTAGTTAACTAAAAATACATAGCATATGAAGCGATTTATCTTCTCCTTATTAATGGTAACAGGTTTCCTGTATACCAATGCACAAAACGATTCATTGGACCATTATGTTGGCAAGTACAAATTCCCTGATGGCAGCCCGGTTACCGAGATCAGCATTTCAGTGGAAAATGGTACATTGATGGCAGCATCGGCTATGGGAAATTCAGAATTTAAAAAGACAGATACTAAAGATGTATTTGAAATCGTGGCCTATGGCGGCACGGCAACATTCAGAAGAAATGACCAGAATAAAGTGACGGGATTGCTGGTACAGGTGCAGGACATTTCCATGGAAGGAACCCGTTCGGATGCCCGCCCGGGATTGACCTTTTATTACCTTTTGTCCGAAAGAAAGTAAGTCCAACTTTTTAATAGTATTTCATTTACCAGGCCGGCTTTGCCGGCCTTTATTTATTTGGTGAATTCAATATTCACCTGCTACAATTAAAAAAAGAGCCCTAAAAAGAGTGAGGTATTTTCTAATAAAAGTTAAACAAAATGATGTGTATGGGCTACACATCATTTTAAATATATATCTAATTGTCTGATTATCAGTAAAAAATATTTTTTCAAAAAATTTGGTTGTATTGTTCCTCCCAATAATTTCGCTGCGCATTTTTAAACAAAAATTGTTTGAATTTGTAAGGCTTTGAAATGTAGCGGATGAAATACTTCACCGTAGTTCCCATCTGTTGCATTTTACTTTTTGTCTGCTTATTTATTAATTAACTAAAAAAATTAACTGCATGAAGAAAGTGTATTCTCTTCTTCTGGGCATGCTGGTGTTGTCAGCACAGCTTTTCGCCCAGCGCACAGTTACCGGTAAGGTTACTGATGAAAATGGAGGACCGATTTCCGGAGCTTCAGTTCTTGTTAAGGGAACAAAAGTTGGCGTTTCTACCGCTGCCGACGGAACTTACACAATTACGGTTCCATCCGGGGGTAAAATACTTGTTTTTTCCTCAGTAAACTTTGAGGAATTAGAACAAGGCATTGGCACCCAAAATACCATTTCGGTAAAACTAAAAAGCCAACAAAAGGCTCTTGATGAAGTGGTGGTTGTTACTTATGGTGTAGCCAAAAAGGAAACCTTTACCGGAAGTGCAGCCAAAATTTCAGCCAAGGATATTCAGAACAGACCTCTTACAAACGTAGGTAATGCGTTAATTGGTTCTGCCCCTGGTATTGCTGCCACTACATCAAATGGACAACCTGGCTCTTCACCTACCATTCGCATCAGAGGCTTTGGTTCAATAAGTGCTTCTAGTGATCCATTATATGTTGTAGATGGTGTGCCATTTACAGCAGCAATCGGAAATATTAATATGGATGATGTAGAAAGTATTTCTGTTTTGAAAGATGCAGCTACAACTTCTTTATATGGATCAAGGGCTGCCAATGGTGTTGTAATGATTACCACCAAAAAAGGGAAAAAAGGCAGAAATCTTATCAATGTAAAATATAATACCAGTCTTACCTCAAGGGCTATTCCTGATTATGATAGGGTTAATGGTAGAGAATATTTACCATTAATGTGGGAAGCTTACAGAAACTCACTGGTATACAGGGCAACTCCCACACCTGGGCCAAGGGCAGACAGTATTGCTTCTGGTCTAATTACCGGACAGAATGGTATAATTGATTTGTTGGCATATAATCCCTTCAATGTTCCAAAAAATCAGGTAATGTTTACATCTGGTTTGTTGAATCCCAATGCCGATATTATTTATAAGAAGGAAGATTTGGACTGGTTTGATCCGCTTACAAGAAATGGCGTAAGAAATGAATACAGTGTTAATTTCAGCGGAGGTTCAGACAAGACTGATTACCTAATGTCGTTTGCTTATACTAAAGAAAATGGATATATCAAGCGTTCAGACTTTGAAAGATTTAATGCCCGTGTAAATGTAAATACACAAATAAAAGAGTGGTTTAAAACAGGAATGAACCTTTCTTTTGTAAGAAGCGGAGGAAATTTTGCCTCTACCGATGGAAGCAATTCCATTGTTAACCCTTTCTTCTTCGCAGCCAGAATGGGCCCGATTTATCCTTATTATGCGTATGATCCGAATAATCCTGGTCAATATTTACTGGATGCAAATGGCAACAAGCAATACGATTTTGGTAATTCAACATTACCTGGGTTGCCTACCAGGCCGGCCGGAGCTTATGGAGGAAGGCATACTATTGCAGAAAACGAATTGAGCAGTGAGTTCTTCAGAAGAAATGTATTTAATGGCCGGACTTATGCCGAAGTAAAACTTCTTGAAGGGTTAAAGTTCACAACCAATCTTGGTGTAGACTACACTAACAGGTATGATATTACTTTTCAAAACAGGGTAATTGGCGACGGTGCACCTGCCGGTCGTGCAAGTAAAGATTATCAGACTTTAGTGGGTATTACTTTCAACCAGTTACTTAACTATGATAAAAAAGCCGGAAGAAGTAATTTTGGCGTTTTGGCTGGGCATGAAAGTTATAGTGAAAAGCAGGACTTTCTTTCAGGTACCAGACAGGGACAGGTGGTTGATAATAATGTACAGCTCATAAACTTTACCACCACCACCAATCTTTCTTCCCAAGAAGACAATCGCAGTATTGAAAGTTATTTTGGTAATCTGAAGTATGATTTTGACAATAAACTTTTCTTCACTCTTGGTGGCCGTACGGATGGAAATAGCCGCTTTAGCAAAGATTTTCGCTGGGGCAGGTTCTGGAGTATGAGCGGTGCCTGGGTTATAAGCAAAGAAAGATTCATGCAAAACATTCGGTTTGTCAACTTTTTGAAACTTCGCAGTTCATATGGAACAACAGGTAATGAG
>DASUDW010000062.1:0-10824 GCA_036275415.1 Chitinophagaceae bacterium
ATAACCAATATATGATTCAATAGACAGTCTTCTTTCTTTTGACATGCCATACAATACCACAGTTAAGCCACGTTCAAGGTCAAAACGAATTATTTCCGCTGGATCTGCATAGGTAAAAGGCTCTGTTTCCCGGTGTAAACAAATCAATGTTGCCCTTGCTATATTGATCAGATGTGTTTTGTCGGTTTTGGTTAAATGCACAGGGGCAGGTACTGGTTTATTTGCCACACGATGAATTTGAGCCTTTTTTCTGAGCGATTTGTGATAATAAACAGGGTGGCCTGTTGACTGCAACATAGTACGGTTATAAAAGGAATGGTTAAGTTTCCAGTTAATAAAAATTTGAAGATTGTGAAATATTGATTCTTTATCCCTTTCCGGAACTTGTAAATTGTCAATATGATGTAACAGCCAGCTGAGTACACTTTCCCTTGTTTCTCCTTTTAGCAGCAGGCTCCTTTTTACCAGGTTCAGTTCTCCTGTAAATATATTTTCATATTCAGTTCTTGGCAATATTTCCCTGAAGAAAAGGCGTACGGATTCAGGATCTGCCAGGCTGCTTTCTATTTCGGTATCGTGGGGAAACGCTGCCGAAAGCCATTTGGCAATTTCAAAACTGAAAGAGCCAATTATTGATGAGCTGCTTAACCCGGTGCCGGAAAGGGCATATTGCAGCCTGTCATTTTTTTCGGCTGCTATTTTTTTTAAATAAATAATCAGTGCATTCAGCGATTGTAATGTCAGTAAATAGAGTTGCCTGCCAGAAGGGTAGGCCAGCATTGCCAAAAGGCAATCATGGTACAGTAATATTTCTGAAGGTTTACGGGGAGGTTTTTCAAGTAATTGACACAGCAAATTCATTTTTGGGGTATAAGATTCCTTGCCGGTTTGCAGGCATATCTTTTTCAACTCTTCTGACAGCGATATCTTTTTTTCTTTTTTGCCGGACATATTCAGTTTAAAAGAACTTAATCTTACCGTAGACAGCTATGATCTAAAGGGAAATTTTTCCTGATTTGCATCACCTGGCAATTACAACTTTGCAGCTTCTTCTTTGTTCTTACCTTCGTTCACCGAAATGAAAGAAAACCCTTTACACACAGAGCAAAATGAGGTAATTGAGGTTACCGGGGCCAGGGTCCACAACCTCAAGAATATTGATATATCAATTCCTAAGAACAAATTAGTGGTGATTACCGGCATCAGCGGAAGCGGAAAGTCATCGCTGGCTTTTGATACCATATATGCAGAGGGTCAACGCCGGTATATGGAAACATTTGGTGCCTATGCCCGCCAGTTCATAGGCGATATGGAACGGCCGGACGTTGATAAGATTGCAGGTTTGTCACCGGTTATTTCCATTGAACAAAAGACAACAAATAAAAATCCCCGGTCTACAGTTGGAACTGTAACGGAGATCTATGATTTCCTGCGTCTTCTTTTTGCAAGGATTGGTGAAGCATATTCATACAACACCGCTAAACGGATGGTAAAATGGAGTGAGGAGGAAATTGTAGAGAATATTTTTAAAAAGTTCAGGAGTGAAAAAATTGCCATACTGGCACCGCTGGTGAGGGGAAGAAAAGGTCATTACCGGGAATTGTTTGAAGAGATGCGGAAGAAGGGTTTCCTGAAAGTACGGATAGATGGAGAAATAAAGGACCTTATCCCGAAAATGCAGGTTGACCGTTATGTGATTCATGATATTGAACTGGTGGTGGACAGACTGCAGGTTACAGATGACCTGAAGGCAAGGCTCAGCCAGAGTGTGCAGCAGGCGTTGAAAACGGGAAAGGATTTAATGTTCGTTTCGGCCTCCCCAACCCCGTCTGAATCAAAAGTGTCAGATTCTTCAAAGAGTAAAAAAACATCTCTTTTTTCGGAGGCGCAAGTTTCAACTGCGGGTACTGAGGCTGTTTACTCCAAACTGCTGATGTGTGAAGATACCGGCATCAGCTACGAGGAGCCGTCGCCCAATGCGTTTTCCTTTAATTCTCCTTATGGAGCTTGCCCCGCATGTAAAGGCCTGGGTAATGTTTATACTATAAATATGGACCTCGTTTTACCCGATAAGAATTTATCGGTAAGGGAGGGGGGTATTGCACCCCTCGGCGAAGAAAGGGAGGCCAGTGTATTTCAGCAGGTGGTGTCTTTTGCAAAAAAGAATAAAATAAATTTGGATAAACCTATACAGGAATTACCCAAAAATCACCTTGATCTTCTTTTATACGGTGACAAAGGCATAAACCCGTCTTTATTGGTTGATGATGATGAATCAATACCATTGGAGTACACCGGCAGCTATGAAGGCATTATCCCCATGCTGAAAAGATGGTTCATTTCTCCTAACAGTACGGACTTTCTGCGGGAGTGGGTGGAAAAATATATGGAATTGGCTGTATGCCATAGTTGCAAAGGTGCCAGGTTGAAAAAGGAGAGTCTTTGGTTCAGGGTAAACGGCAGGAATATTGCCGAACTGAGCAATATGAACCTCGATAACCTGGCTGCCTGGTTTGATGGAATTGAATTGATGCTGGACAATAAGCAGAAAGCTATTGCCAAGGATGTGCTGAAGGAAATAAGGGAGCGGTTGCAATTTCTGTTGGATGTGGGCCTTACTTATCTTACACTTAACCGGCCTTCAAAAACCTTGAGCGGTGGTGAATCGCAGCGGATACGCTTAGCCACACAAATCGGCTCTCAGCTGCAGGGGATTACTTACATTCTCGATGAGCCTTCCATTGGTTTGCACCAGCGGGATAATCACCGGCTCATTGATGCCCTGAAAAATTTAAGGGATATTGGTAACAGCGTATTGGTGGTGGAGCATGACAAAGATATTATGCTGGCCGCCGATCACCTGGTTGATATTGGTCCCAAAGCCGGATTTCATGGCGGAAGAATCGTTGCAGAAGGAGAGCCATCGCAGATACTTAAACTAGATACCCTTACTGCAGGTTACCTCAACGGCTATCATAGGATTTCGGTGCCAGCCGAAAGAAGAAAAGGAAGCGGTAATTTCCTGGAGCTAAAGGGTGCTGCGGGTAATAATCTTCAGAAAGTGGATGTGAAATTTCCTTTGGGAAAATTTATTTGTGTAACAGGTGTAAGCGGAAGCGGAAAATCTACCCTTATCAATGAAACGCTTTACCCGATTTTATCCAGGCATGCATATGGCTCAAAAATGACACCGATGGAATATAAATCGGTGAAAGGGCTTGAGCATATTGATAAAGTGATAGAGATCGATCAGTCGCCTATTGGCCGTACTCCCCGAAGCAACCCTGCAACGTATTGTGGTTTTTTTACTGAAATCAGGACCTTGTTTGCTTCTATACCGGAGGCTAAAATAAGGGGGTACAATGCAGGCCGTTTCTCCTTCAATGTTAAGAGCGGCAGGTGCGATGTGTGTGAAGGCGGGGGAATGCGGGTAATTGAAATGAATTTCCTGCCGGATGTATATATACACTGCGAAAAATGCAATGGCAAAAGATATAACCGGGAAACACTGGAAATAAGATATAAAGGGAAGTCTATAGCTGATGTGCTGGAGATGACGGTAGAGGAAGCAGTTGAGTTTTTCCAGAATGTGCCCTATCTCTATCGTAAGATCAAAGTTTTGGAGGAAGTAGGTTTGGGCTATATCACCCTTGGCCAGTCTGCTGTAACACTTAGCGGCGGAGAAGCGCAACGGGTTAAACTATCTACTGAATTATCAAAAAGGGATACCGGTAAAACTTTTTACATATTGGATGAACCAACAACGGGTTTACATTTTGAAGATATTCAGCATTTGCTGGATGTATTGAATAAATTAGTTGACAGGGGCAACACTGTTTTGGTTATTGAACACAATATGGATGTGATAAAGGTGGCTGATCATGTAATAGATATCGGACCCGAAGGGGGTGATGGCGGGGGAAGGGTATTGTTTGAAGGTACTCCCGAAGAACTCGTAAAGCATAAGGAAAGCCATACAGCCAGGTTTTTGAAAGAGGAATTGAAATAAAATATAAATTATATGGCATTTGATAAATTAAGCGGCCTTCCCGAGTGGGAAGATGATGAATTTGATGATGAGGATAATGAGGGGGAAGAGTGGAAACCCAAACCCACAAAAGAAGCCGCGAAAGCAATGTATGAGCAATGGAAAACAGTAATGATAGTGCTGAAGGGTGCATTAGGAACTACGGATTTTGAAGAGGAAGAAGAGGAGGAAAAAGAGGACTCATTTGAAAACGATGGGTTTCCTTCTTCTTATTGGAAAGACCACAAGGCTATGATCATGGGCGATGCCTACCAGGTGGCCGTAAAGATCAAAAGTTCGGAGGCCGGTTTGTATATGATACGTATGGAGAATGCCTGCCTCATCCGCAAGAATGCACAATCCATTAAATCATCCATGCTAACGATGATTGCAGAAAAAGTAATAGAGGAATCACACGGCATGATCATCAGGGAGGAGATTGATAAGTTCCGGATGCTTTTCCGGCACTGGGTAAGCACTTTTGAACGGGACGAGTTTGAAGATGAATGGGGCTTGTTTTAAAAACTAAAAATCCCGGCATTGCCGGGATTTTTTATACTGTCATCTTAGCTTAGTTTATCAACTTTATCATCAATTGATTTTGGCGGTTTTACCAAACCTAATAAGAGTAATAAACCGAGAGCTCCGGCTACAAGTCCGATAAACAGTCCAAAGCCGGGAGATACTTTAACAAGTCCTCCATAAGTTCCTCCCCCCATAGTAAAAATTCTTATTAGATAAATAACGGCACCACCTGCAATAGCACCAAAGCCTCCAAGGGCAATTTTTTTACCCATGTCATCATATTCTTTTGTTTTGTCACCCATAAAACAAGAGGCAATAGCTGCGCCAACTCCAATAAGCACTAAAAGCCCCCAACCTCCAAAACCATTTCTGGAAGCTCCTATGCCAAATCCGCCGGTGGCTTTTACGCTAACCCAGGGAAGTATAAGCGATACAAGGGCCAAAGCTGCTAAAATAAGAGAATACATTTTTTGCTTGTGTAAGCCTGCGATTGGGTTTGAATTTTGTTCCATAAAAAAAGTTTGGTTGATTTTGGTTGGGCCTACTCATATGGCTTTTCGGCATTCGCCCCCGAACCATTTGGGCAGATCGGGTAATTTTGTTTACCTAATATATGACAGTTTTTAAAAAAAGGGGTGTTCGGGAAGGTTTTTTTTTGAACCTTTTGGTAACAGGGGGAGTAGGGGAAGTGTAATTTTCGTAGCAGCCATACCCGTAAGCAGCGGCAGGAAGTGATTGTAAGAATATTTTCCAGAGCCAGAAATGCTGGTTTTTCACCGGATATTGATTAATACAATTTTCCTGCCCTACGGGATTTTTTAGTTATGACAATTAAAAGAGCTCGGTTTTGAGTGATAAGCTGATTGGTCAAAGAGTTTAAAGGGGCGTTACTTATAAACCCGTAAACTTGTCAACACATCAACTTAGCATTAGCCCGCAAACAGCACAGAGAGTAGTTAATAAAATTTTATACAAATGAGAGTACCAATAGAGAACGGATTAGGTTTTTTCAACCAGGTATCAGATTTTATTAAGCTCCCTGTTGCTGTACGGGTTTACATTAAGGATCATCTTATTTCAAACTTTCCTGTAGTTATTTCTTCATCTCCGCTGAAAACACGGTATATATAGGTACCCCTTGATAAACCTGTCATGCGGTAATGGTCTTTTGCTTTCATTTTATAATGTTGCACCAGGGTGCCCTGCATGTCAAATGCCAGGAATTCAATCTCTTTACCTTCATTCTCTTTTGCTACTACATGCATATCTCTTTTGATGATGTCAGGGTAAATCTTCACTGCTTCATTATTGAGTGAGGCAAAGGATGATTTTACTTTTGTCTTTGCCTTTTTAGCCGGTTCTTCTTTTACCGGAATGCCGGCAGATATTTTTTTAACTGGTTTTCCTTCCGCCAAAGCCTGGCTTATTAGTACCAGTCCGGCAATTAAGGAAACGAGGGTTGCTTTTACACATTGTCGAAAGTGGAGTGGGTGTTTCATATAGGGTCGGTTTAGGTTCGGTTAAGAAAGATTAATAATAAACCGGGCATTTTAGCTGTCTTTTTGCCCTGCCATTTGGTGTGTTCATGCCGTTCAGCCTCCAGCCAAAACGAAGAATGCCGGAGAAAAAAGCATCATTTTCTTTGGGATCCCCCCGCTGTTCGTTGGTATATACACGGCTTACAGAAGGGTTATAAATATTTTCCCTGAACATTAATTGCCTTGCCACAGGAATTTGTTCCGGCCTAAGATAATTGTTGAATAAAGCCGGGTCTATGTAAGTAGTACTTACGTCATCAATATAATCTGTAAATGTTTTTCTGTGCAGAATCTCAAAGCCAACATACATACCATCGGTCAGGTAATATTTGAATCCGCCACCCATTACAATTTCCAGTTGGGTAAGTGAGTATTCTTTTCTGTCGGGATATTCTGCCATGCCCTGCCCCTCCAGCCGTAGAGGCTTAAGTTCAACCATTTTTTTATTTCCATTGGATTCAATGAATTCGCCTTTAGGGTTGAAATGAAAAACACCTACGCCGCCAAGGCCATAGGGCCTGAATTTTCCGGCTAATCCGTCATATTGTTCAAAGAAAACGGTTGGATAGATTTCAGTGGCAAAATATGCTTCGCTCAGTTTTGATTCAAACTTCAGGTTTCTTTTCTTTCTGAACCACTCATCACCGCCTTTATCCGGCGCCTGTGCATCGTCTCCCTGCAAGTAACCAAGGTTGCCGGCCAGTCGGAAGCCAAGCCATTCTGTCGGGTAAATATTGAAGTAAATGCCTTTGCTGATTTTGGTCATCGGCAGGTCTACGTCTTTGATAAATGTTTTACCTACACCGGCACTTCCGCCAAGGTCACCCAGGAATATCATGGGTCCTACGCCGATTCCGATTTCAATTTTTCCGTCAGGGCTGCTGATTGATTGTGCTAAAGAAGCAAATGTGATGCACAGAAAAGTGCAGGTAAGCACGGATAATCGTACAAATAGTACACAGGTTCTCATTGGTATCAGATTTCTGGTTTTTCGAACTATTGGATTCTCGGCACTAAAATAGAAACAGAAATCAGAAGGGGTGAAATGTTTTGTTATATTTTTTGAAAATTGGGCCCCTGAAAAGTTGAACTACTTGGTGAATCTACGATTAAGGCTTCAGGGCTTTACCATTTCTACATGTTCAATGCCATCTTCAAGATATATATCGCCTGTGGCAACAAAGCCAAGAGATGAATAAAATTCTTTTAAGTATAGTTGTGCGCCAATACGTATCGGCAGCCTGCCGAACAAGGAGTAACATAATTCAATCGAACGGTTCATCAATTCCCGTCCTGCACCTGTACCTCTTATGGAAGGTGATGTAACCACCCTGCCAATAGAAGGTTCTGTATAGGAGATACCGGCAGGTATCAGCCTGGTGTAGGCCATCAATCTTTCATCTTGCCAGCCCATCAGGTGCCAGGCATATTGATCTTTATTATCCGTATCCTGATATACACAATTTTGTTCTACTACAAATACCTCGCTTCGGAGCTGCAGAATAGCATACACCTCATGGGGTGTTAACTCTTCAAATTTCTTCACTTTCCAGTTCATACATTTTTAATCAGGTATGCAAATATATACAGAGTTGCCTGCCGGCTGCTTTGGTTTTGATTTCTTAATTTTATTTAAACAGCCTTATATGCCTGTAAAGGATCTAAGCTCAGTTCACCGGCTTATCAGTGAAATCTTCAGATGGCCATCAACTTTTGAAGAATGGAATCAATACCGGCTTAGCGAAGATCAGGTATCCTTCTTTCACCAAAATGGCTACCTGGCCGGAGTTAAATTGCTGGGGCCATCGCAGATTGAAATAATCAGGAATGAATTAACTGAAATAGCTAATCCATCTCATCCCGGTCATTCTTTGTTTTATGAATTCCACTCCAACGAGTCAACTGACCCTTCAAAAATTCTCTTTCATGCCCTCGGTGCCTGGCGTATTACACCGGGATTGCATGATGTATTATGGAACCCGGCCTTTTTAATGGCAGCCAGCCAGTTGCTGGGCAATGTGCCGGTGCGTTTCTGGCACGACCAGATATTCTGGAAGCCACCCCGGCAGGGCGGGGTTGTAGCATGGCACCAGGATTATTCTTACTGGACCAGGACAAAACCCATAGCACATCTTACCTGCTGGTGCGGATTAGATGATGCTTCTGCAGAAAATGGTTGTTTACAATATATTCCTGGCAGCCACCGTTGGGGATTGCTACCAAAACCTGTAATTGCTGGTGAACTGGAAGGCATAAAGGATTATCTGGATGACGAACAAAAAATGTTATTTGAAAAACCAAGCCTGGCAGAGTTAAAAGCAGGGGAAGCTGTTTTCCATCATTCATTAACGCTGCATGGCTCCGGCGCTAATACATCTGCAAGGCCAAGACGGGCATTTGTTATTAATGTTTTTGCAGACGGAGTGGTTTCAGATAGTGATGAGGAACTGCTGCAGGGGGTACCTCCCATAGAAAAAGGAGAAAAAATGGAGGGACAGTTTTTCCCCTTATTATTTGATCCTGCTGCTGTAGTTTAATAATTATACTTGTCTTTCCACAGCTGCTTTAAGAATTTGCGCAGTTCTTCTTCCCTGGCGTTTTTACCCGGGTCATAAAACTTTGTTCCCGATAATTCTGCCGGCAAGTATTCCTGAGGGGAGAAGTTGTTCTCATAACTATGAGAGTATTCATAGTTTTTGCCGTAACCTAAATTTTTCATTAATGTGGTAGGTGCATTCCGGATATGCAAGGGTACCGGAAGATCGCCCCTTTTTTTTACTTCGGCCAATGCCGCATCAATTGCAGCATAGGATGCGTTGCTTTTGGGTGATGAAGCCAGATAAACGGCGCATTGGGATAAAATGATCCTTGCCTCAGGGTAGCCAATCTTGTTAACAGCATCAAAAGCGGCATTGGCCATTACCAGTGCGGTTGGGTTGGCATTGCCAATGTCCTCACTGGCAAGTATTACCATCCTCCTGGCGATGAATTTTACATCCTCGCCTCCTTCAATCATCCTTGCCAGCCAGTATACCGCTGCATTAGGATCGCTGCCCCGGATGGATTTTATAAAAGCCGAAATGATATCATAATGTTGTTCACCGCTTTTGTCGTATAAGGCAATTCTTTTTTGTGCCACCTCCATTACATAATTATCCGTTATTACCACTTCTTTACCTGCAGCATCGCAAACAATCTCCAGCAGGTTCAGCAGCTTTCTTCCATCACCTCCGGAAATGTTTAACAGCGCTTCTGTTTCGTTCAGCTCAATTTTTTTCTGCTTTAGAAATTCATCTTTCAGGATGGCTGTCTCCATCAATTGTATCAATTCTTCCTTTGCCAGGGGTTTTAATACATACACCTGGCAGCGGCTGAGCAAGGCTGCATTTACTTCAAATGAAGGGTTTTCTGTTGTGGCGCCAATTAAAGTGATAATTCCTTTTTCTACTGCGCCGAGTAAGGCATCCTGCTGGCTTTTATTAAAGCGATGAATTTCATCAATGAACAAAACTGAACCGGGTTTGCCCCTGGCTTCCTCAATTACTTCCCTGACATCTTTAACGCCTGAACTAATAGCACTTAACTGGAAGAAAGGAACATTCAGCGTATGGGCTATAATATTGGCGATGGTAGTTTTGCCCGTGCCGGGAGGCCCCCAGAATATCATAGAAGGTACTTTGCCATGCTCAATGGCGGTACGAAGAATGCCGCCCTTGCCTGTAAGATGTTGCTGGCCGAGTAATTCATCAAGCGATGAAGGCCTTATTCTTTCTGCTAATGGTATATGCGTATTCACTGTTCAAAGTAACAAAAAAAGCACTCCTGATTTCAGGAATGCTTTTGTTTATTTATTCAACCGTTCAGTTTACATTGGCAGTAATAAACGCCTGTATTTTATCAAACGAATCGGCAAGGTTAGCACCTGTCCATCCATGGCCTTCAGTTGGATAAAAAACATATTGGTTTATCACTCCCAAAGTTTGCAATTTATTTTTCAACTGCACAGACTGAGAAGGTGCCACCACAATATCAACTCCGCCATGTAGCAAAATAGTAGGAGGGCTCTGTGCCGTTGCAAAGTTGAACGGACTGGACTGCTGATACAATGCAGCATGGGTGGCGGGTGTACCACCGGTTACCTGGGTCATTAAAAGGGGTATCAACGGGTTGGGAGGATTGTTGTACATATCCACCAGTTCTGTTGGCCCAAAAAAATCAACCACCGCTTTTATTTTAACAGGAGTGGTGTATTTATAAGCCTGCAACAAAGCAAGATGACCGCCGGCACTGGCGCCCAATAAAATATATTTATCGCTGATGAAGTACTCATTTCTTTTGCTGTAAATGAAGTCCAGGGCTGCTTTCACATCATTTTCCTGGGTGGGGAAGAAGTTCGCTGAGCCGGTTGCCAGCCGGTAGTTGATATTGAAAATGGCATAGCCGGGTAATCTTCTTTTCAGTGTATCAATATAGGCTGTAAATTCCGATTTATCACCCTGTGTCCAGCCGCCACCGTGTATCATGATGAGTACTTTGGTGGTGCCGGTTGTACGGCCACCAGGAAGATATATGTCCATTTTCTGAGCCGCATCCGTGCCGTACGCCACATTCAGTTCGGTTTTATCGGGGAGAGGGGCGGGGTTTCCATTGTCTGCATCCTTTTGGCAGGAAGTAAACACAATTGCTCCCCATGCAACCAGCAGCCATTTTTTCATATCATGAATTTTCAGAAAG
>DASUDW010000063.1:0-3953 GCA_036275415.1 Chitinophagaceae bacterium
CCTTCCGGCACATCGGTTTTTTTATTGATAATGATAAAACTGGCAGCAGACTGAATACACTTATCATAATATTTAGGATGATCTACAAAAACAAGATCCCCGTTTTCTACTTTATGTATTTCATTGATGCCGGTGGCAAAACCATTTACATTACCTTCCACTTCGGCACCGATCAATTGGGCAATAGTGGTAACCGGAACAGGCTGATCAAAACGCATAGACTTGATTTTTAAAAAACCGAAAGGTGATATAGCTCCGCAAAGGTAATTAAGCGGACCATTGGGGCAGTGGTACAATTCTATCTTTACAGTCTGTTCAAAAATTTAATCCATCGGGCTATTATAACGCTAGTGTAAAAAGTATAAGCAATTAAAAAATAATAAGTACCTGTACTATACTGTTTATTTTTTATTGCAGCATATTATTGATTACTCCATGAAATATTATCTGTATGATAAATTTTTAATGATCGTTTATTTTTTTTGTCGTCGTTTTATCGCCGGTTTATCCACAAGCAATTTTAAAATGTTAATAAAATAGTTTGGAAATATTTTTTGGTTAAAGAAAATTCTTTTTAATATTGTGCAGGGAAATTTATTTCCCTGTACTTACTAACCCATCCATATATTAATCCCTCTGGCTTCTCCAGAGGGGTTTTTGTTTTATAACATTACCTGTTACATTCATTTCGGCCTTTCTTAATCCCGCTTCATTATTATCTAAACCCGAATACTTTATTTAAAATACCTTTACGCTAATCTAAAAATCATTTCATGCTCAAGTCAATGACCGGTTTTGGAAGGGCGGAAAAAAATGTAGCCAGCAGGACCTTCCTGGTTGATATAAAATCGCTTAACGGGAAACAATTTGAACTGCAATTAAAACTTCCTTCTTTACTCAAACCATTTGAGTTTGACATCCGCCGTCTATTATCGGAAAAGCTAAGCCGTGGAAGTGTGGATTGCCAGATAAGCCTGAAAGATACCGGGCATACCAAGCCTGTAACCATCAATACGGACCTGGCCAAAGCTTATTATAAACCGTTGGCGGAATTGTCAGCAGAGCTCAACCTCGATCCATCTTCCATCCTGAGCACACTGGTAAAATTACCCGAAGTCATCACTCCCAGCAGTGAAACACTGACCGATAAAGAATGGGAAGAGTTTCAGCTGGTGCTGCAGGCAGCCATTGACGACCTGAATGTGCATAGGTTGGATGAAGGCAAATCACTGGAACAGGACCTGCGGGCCCGTATTGCAAATATCCGGCAGCAGCAGGAAGAAGTCATTAAACTGGAGCCGCTGCGCAAACAAAAGATCCGTGAAGGCATTACCCGCCTGCTGGAAGAAAATGTGGGCAAAGAAAACTATGACAGTAACCGGCTGGAACAGGAACTGATCTTTTATATTGAAAAAATTGATATTAGCGAAGAGCAGGTACGGCTAAAAAACCATTGCGAATATTTTTTAACCCTGCTGGATGAAACGGATGACGCCAAGGGCAAAAAATTGTCTTTTATACTGCAGGAAATAGGCCGTGAAATAAACACTACCGGATCCAAAGCGTACGATTCCACCATTCAAAAATGTGTAGTGCTGATGAAGGATGAACTGGAAAAAGCGAAAGAGCAGGTACTGAATGTACTATAGCTGTATCTTTTACGATAAAAGGCATATTGAAACATTTTACTTTTGTAAAAAAGAACAGGTTGAAAACATTATTCCGCATCTTTTTACCCCTGCTGGCAGTTTTGTTTACCCTGCAAGCCTGCCAGCCTATTGACCTTTTTGAAAAATCGGTAACCGTTCCGGGTCATGCCTGGGATAAAAATTACAAGCCGGCTTTCACCTTTACGATAAAAGACACATCAGTTCCTTATAAACTTTATGTTGTGCTCCGCCATACTGATCGCTATAACTATAATAATATTTATATAAACATCAGCACCCGTCAGCCCGGAGAAGACAGTACCCGTACCGGCCGCTATGACCTGACACTTGCTACCAACGAAAAAGGATGGCTGGGCAGTGGTATGGATGATATTTATGAACACCGTATTCTGCTTACTCCGGCCGGTCAGGAATTTTATTTCAAAAAATCCGGCGACTATCAATTTACGCTGGAACAAATCATGCGGGAAAACCCGCTGAAACATGTCATGAATGTCGGATTAAGGCTGGAAAAGAAAATTAAGTAACCACACAATGCCGGAAGCTACCCGTAAACAATTAAAAAGGACCTCGCTGCTGTTCATTATCCTGTTTATTTACATTATTGCAGCGCTGGTGTGGTGGTTCATCTCGCTGGAACATCAGAATGACCGTCTTGCCAAAAATGATATTCAGCACCTGAATTCAAGAAAGGAAATTATTTCGGCAAAAGAATATGCTGAACAATCAGAGATCATAACAAAATTAAAAAACAGGAATTCTGCCAAGTATATCAGCGAGGGGGTGACTTTTCTTTTACTAACCCTTACCGGTGCAGCTTTTGTATACAGAGCCATTCGCCGCCAATTCAAACTGCAACAGCAGCAACAGAATTTTATGATGGCCATCACCCACGAACTTAAAACCCCCATTGCAGTAGCCCGGTTGAACCTGGAGACTATGCAGAAGTATAACCTTGATCCTGAAAAACAAAAAAAACTACTGCGTACCACACTGGATGAAACCAACCGGCTCAATTTCCTGACCAATAATATCCTGGTGTCGGCACAACTGGAAGGCGGCCGCTACAACCAGACCAATGATGAACTGGACCTGTCTGACCTGCTGAAGGATTGCCTGCAGGATTTCAGGAACCGGTTTCCGGACAGATCTTTTACTGAAGAAATAGAATCAGATGCGGCGGTACAGGGTGACCCGCTATTATTGCAGATGCTGATCAATAACCTGCTGGAAAATGCGGTGAAATACTCACCCAAAGAAAAAGCCATTAAAGCATCACTTAAAAAAGAACACGGAAAAGTGAGCTTAGTTATATCAGATGAAGGCCCGGGCATCCCGGAGGATGAAAAGAAGAAAATATTTTTCAAATTTTACCGGATCGGTAATGAAGCTACCCGCAAAACGCAGGGAACCGGTCTGGGTTTATACCTTTGCCGTAAGATCGCCGAAGATCATAATGCCGACATTTCGGTGACAAACCATTTACCACAGGGCAGTATTTTTGCAGTTACTTTTACAATATGAGTACAGAGCGAAAAACATCCATTTTGCTGGTAGAAGACGAGGAAAACCTCCATGAAGCGCTGAAGCTGAACCTGGAACTGGAGGGCTATGAAGTAACATCTGCATTTGACGGCGCTGCTGCTCTCAAATCTATCCAGTCGGAGTATTTTGACCTGATTATCCTGGATGTAATGCTGCCGGAGGTAGACGGCATTAATGTTACAGAAACTGTCCGCCTTACTAATAATGAAGTACCCATTTTGATCCTTAGCGCCAAAAATACCAGTGCCGACAGGGTGCTGGGCTTAAAGAAAGGCGCTGATGATTACCTGACAAAGCCCTTTAACCTGGAAGAACTTTTGCTCAGGGTGAACAAATTGATCAATAAGAATAAAAAATTACAAGACAAGACAACCCTTGGAGATACATATTCATTTGGCGGCAACTCTATTGACTTCAAGGCACAGGAAGCCACCAAAAGCGATGGTGAAAAAATACAGCTGAGTAAAAAAGAAACCATGCTGCTGAAGCTGCTTATTGAAAACAAAAACGAAGTAGTACCAAGGGAAAAGATTTTACAGTCAGTCTGGGGCTATAATGTGTATCCCACCACAAGGACGATCGATAATTTCATCCTGAACTTCCGTAAATACTTTGAAGAAGACAGCCGCAACCCCAAATACTTCCATTCGGTAAGAGGCGTGGGTTATAAATACGCTGAATAGTTATTATTACAAGTTGAAATTTCATCTAATTCAGCCTTCGACAGGCTCAGGCTGA
>DASUDW010000064.1:0-13648 GCA_036275415.1 Chitinophagaceae bacterium
GTTTGTTTACGGCTATAATCACTGCAACCCGGTACTGCAATGGCCAAAACAGTTTCTGCTTCATCAAAAACTTTAAAGTCTGCACCATTGATTAATCCGGCATTATCGTTTTTATTGACATAAACCGTTGATGGTTTTTTCAGGTTCAGCACTTTCATGTCAAATCGTATATCCGGTTTGTCGTTGCCATAATTCCACATGGCATCTTCCCAGGTCATCCGGGCAACCTTTTCCGCATACTCAATTCCTTTTACTTCTTTGAAGATATGCTTCACCATACCTTCAAACATATTCAGGATATCTTCCTGCTCCACGAACGACATTTCGCAATCGATCTGTGTAAATTCTGGCTGACGGTCAGCCCGCAGGTCTTCATCCCGGAAGCATTTTACAACCTGGTAGTAGCGGTCATAGCCACTCACCATCAGCAGTTGTTTGAATGTTTGCGGCGATTGGGGCAATGCATAGAATTGACCGGGGTTCATCCGGGAGGGTACAACGAAATCCCTGGCGCCTTCGGGGGTAGATTTAATGAGGAAAGGCGTTTCAATGTCCATGAAATTATTTTGGTGTAAATAATTTCGGGCAGCACGGTTTACCGCATAGCGGAGTTCGAGGTTTTTCTTCACCGCATTCCTTCGCAGATCGAGGAAACGGTATTTCATCCGGAGGTCATCTCCGCCATCTGTATCATCCTGAATAGTAAAGGGTGGAACAGCAGATTTATTCAAGATCTTATAAGAAAGCACAGTGATCTCAATTTCACCGGTGGGTATATTGGGGTTCTTGTTGCTACGTTCGTTGACAATACCTGTGACCTGCAGCACAAACTCCCGCCCAAGCGGTGTTTCTTCCAGTTGTTTGTTCAGTTCCTCACCGAATAATAACTGGGTAATGCCATAGCGGTCGCGGAGGTCCACAAAGGTGATAGCTCCGAACTTACGGATGGTTTGCACCCAGCCGGCCAGTATTACTTCATTTCCTTTAGCTGTAAGCCTTAATTCACCACAAGTATGCGTTCTGTACATGGTATGTTGAAAAGTTGATTGGTTGAAAAGTTGAAATCAAACGCCGGAAGATGTCTTCGGTTGCAAGATTTCCGGGGGGCAAAGATAACAAAAGAGGGGCTGCTTTTTTGGCTGATTTGGTACTTCGTTGGGTTATATTCGCCTCTAAAGCTAAGGCGATGCCACCAGGAGATACATTGCTAATTACAAGAGATACTTCAGTAATTTCCCAAAATGTAAGAAGGATCATTGACTCCCTGCTGGCGGCTAATAACAGGTCCGATCTTTCGCTGGCAGACACACCAGCTGGCCCTCGTTACTTGTTTGCTGAATGGCAGATGTTCCTGATTGTAGTTTTAATTATTGTCTCCGTTTATTTGTGGCATGTTGGTTTGCCGGATATTTTCCGGAAATGGAGAATTGAACGTAAGGCCAGGCAGTTATTCAACAAGCGGTTTGTTTATGATAACTGGTTGAGAAAATTCAATCCCTATTATTTATCCCTGGATTCGGATGGAAAGAACCGGTTTATTGAACGGACTATACGCTTTATGTTGTCCAAAACATTCAGGTTTCACAAACTGCATGGTGAGGAAAAAATTTCATTTCTCATTAGTGCGGCAGCTGTACAGCTTACTTATGGGTTAAAGAATTATAGTATGGATTTCTTCAGGACCATACATGTTTTAAGTAATGTATACCAGATTAAACAGGATGACAGTCTTTATTTAGGCCATGTAAGCCCTAAGGGAATTCATATTGCCTGGAACCATTTCCTGAATGGTTTTGAAGACTATACGGATGCAGTGAATGTGGGTCTTCATGAGATGGCACATGCCATTACTTTCGATTTATTCCTGGGTTATCAAAACAGGCATGATACATGGCTTAAGGAAAGGATGGGATCTTTTATGGAAGAAGGGAGAAAGGTCTTTCGGGGCATGAAAGCGAATGCCAGCCATGTGCTGGATGAATATGCAGCTAATAACTTTGATGAATTTTGGGCAGTAAGTATTGAAACTTTTTTTGAACAGTCTTCGTATCTGCAAAGTAATTTGCCGGAATTGTATAGGGTACTTTGTGAAGTGCTTAACCAGGATCCGCTAACCGAACATAAAATTATCGATGATAAAATAGCCGGAATTTAAGATTACATCGTCACCTCATGCTGTTCCTTTATTTCTTTAGGCCGTTGAATTAAATAATAATAAAGTAGTATAGAAGTGCCAATAATAAAAGGGATCAGTGCCATGTGTTTGCCCGTAAACTGTTCCCAAACAACCACAGTGTCAAAATGAAAGAATTCGCTGATCATCCAATAACCGTTGGCGCAGATCCAGAAAGTAATGGCAAGGTTATGGGCCAGCTCAGATTTCATCTGCCTTGTTCGCCAGGCAATGATGATGGAAATGGTAAGGGTGGGGATGAACATGGCAAGACCGAGTTCCCGCCAGATCATACACCAGCTGATATCTTTTACCAGCCAGAAAACGATGTGCATATTCTCCATTCTGCGGTAGCGGGAAGGGATGCTGTACAATGCACCATTGGTTGAGTTCATAGCGAAAATAATTATAGGAGGAAGTTAAGAAATGTTACGGGAAAGGATTTTCCGAAACCGTTGTACATCCGCTTCCGCTGTGATGGCTTTATTATCGAAAAGATGGCTGACCAGTTGTTGTGCAAAGTACGGTGCCAGTGAGCACCCCTTGGTACCCATGCCGTTCAATATGCCTATTTGCGGATATTGGGGATGCAGGCCAACAAAAGGTCTTCTCTCCAGGGTGGCGGGACGGTTGCTGGCGATATGCCCGGTAACAGTAAAAGAAACCTTGAGCCATTGTTGTAATAACTCTTCTGTTTTTTTCCTGAATTCAGTCGTGGGTTCCAAATGAGTAAAATCCCATTGGTAAGAAGAACCGATCCACCATTTCCCTTGTTCCGCCAGTGGAACCAGCATCATCCCTTTTTTATAAATATGATCAGGCGGCAGATCAGGTATATCCAGCGTAAGGGCCTCCCCTTTGTTGGGTGCAAAAGGTAAGGCACTGAAATAGGGGTTGCTGCCGGATACGGCGCCGTCGCAAAAAATAATTTTCTCCGCTGCTACATTTTTATATTGTATGCCATGCGGTAAAATTTCTAATTGTGAGAGGTCGAAGTTTTCTTCCTTTATCCATCCTTTTCCTGTCAATACTTTCCTCCAGGCGGGTAATATATTGTCTAAATGGGCTGTAAAGGCCGGTGTTATCCTGCCATAGCCCAATTCGTAATTAAACAGTCCGCTAAAGTTCACGGATTCCTTCAATGAAATGTATGCTGCATTTTCTGCCACTCTTTGCTGAAAACTTTCCCGCATCTGTGCACTGGGAAAGAAGTCAATGATGTCTTTTTGGGAAATAGCTTTAAGGCCGAGATGGTTACCCAATTCTGTATAGGCATCATGTGCAAAGGGCAATAACTCATCAATCATCCATGCTGATACATGTCGTCTTCCGGTTACGGGGTTAATGATACCGGCAGCCAGGCGGGAGGGTGCAGCAGGATCGGCATTATCAATAACGAGGAAAGAGCTGTTCCTTTTTTCAAGATAGTAACTGAGCCAGGTGCCGCTGATGCCTTGTCCGATAATCAGATACTCAAATTGCATGAAGCAAAAGTAAATGAATTGGCTATTACTGTTTTTATGGAAACTGATGGGCTGTCTCTATCAGGTAGGAAGAATTTTGCAGGAGGTTTATTTTGTAAAAATCATAGAGGGGCAGGCCCCTGATCAATGACAGCATTACTTTTATGATATAGCCATGGCTGACCAAAACAATCGTTTCATTACTGTGATTTGAGGCCATTTCATGCAGAAAACTTGCAGACCGTTTTGCAACAGCTTCTATTGTTTCCATCCCCTCGTAAAGATCGGATTCGCTATAATTTGGGGGATAGACTTTTCCCTGTAACACTCCCAGGTTTCTTTCCATCAGTCTGTTGTCCGTAATGATACGGCTTTCGCTGTTATGTTCATGAATGGCCCGGGCTGTTTGTAAGGCACGGTGGAGCGGACTGGAATAAATGATCTGAAAAGGGAATTGTTTTAGCTGCTTTCCCAGTTCTTTGTTTTCCGTTATCCCCTTTTCAGATAAAGTACCCTGTTCCTGGCCCTGGCAAATATTCAGTTCATTCTCTGTGGTGGCTCCATGTCGTGCAATTATCAGTCTGATCATAAAATCTCCTTACTGTTATTCTACATTTACTCTTACTCCTTCAGAGTGTGAGGAGAACTCAGGGGCATACATACATTGTATACTGGTTATTCCATTGCTGAAATTACCTGTATGGGTAGCAAACAAGGTATATTCAAATACATAAGTTCCTTTCGCCAGATAGGAGAAGAAAAAGTTGGTACTGGCGTCTTTGGTACTCTCATAGTACCCTAGTCCGCCCTGCCACTTATAACTGCTTAATACGTTTACCGGTTCCAATGAAGCCGCCCGCATGTCTTTCATGTGAACATATTCCATATCTCTGTCCACTCTTAGTTCGATCCGCACTTTTATTTTATCACCCACTTTAACGGCATCACCATCATTAACCGGAGAGATAACGGGGCCACGGTCTGTATTTTTTTCTACAAACAATTTTTTGGACAGTTTAAGCGGAGTAGTAGCCGTTGTGATCTTATCCAGGTCCTCAAAGTATTGCCAGTAAACACCGCCCCAGGAAATCGGGTTAACCGGTTGGCCGGTTGGCTGGTTAACAGGGTTGCTCACATTAACAGTGATATTGCCCATTTGCGGAACAATTTTTCTGCCATCAATTGATTTCTTGAAATAACCTGTTCCGGCTTCCTGGTCGGCATCGGTAGATTTTATTATTGTACTTCCCAGTTTTATTTCTACCGAAGGCGCATTGATTAACAAGTCGTTTCCTTGTAAAAGAAGGGCATAGCAGGCCTCTGCAGTTGCCTTAGTCGTTTTCCAGTTATTGGTCTGCTTGTTCTTGAGTAACCATGTCTTAAGGTCATCAACAGTTTTATTGTCTTTTGTAATTTCCTGGAACGCCTCCATGAGCAGTGAATGTGTTTCGATCGGTGCTTCATACCAGAACCAGCCATTTCGCTGATCTTTCCAGTACATACCCAACTCCTCGTTGCTGATGGACGTTTCTTTCAGTGATTTTAAAATAGCAGCAGGTGTCTTTGTATCTGCTGTTCTGTGCAGGGCCAGTGCTGCCATTCCCTGCATATACTTGCTTTGCCCCACCCATGTTTGTTGCATCCGGCTGCGGAAATAATCATAGGCTTTTTTGGAAGCTGCAGCTATTTCATAATCGGGGAAGAAGCTGCGCATATACAGATATTGAATCGAAGTGTAACCGGGTATGTAGGTTTTAAGATTTGTTTTATACCTGATCAGGTTATCATAGTCTTCTTTTATTTTCCTGTCGAGATAAGGAATGGCTTTGGTCAAAATAGCCTTAAGATATCCTTCCTGCCCGGGGGCAATGGCTTTCAGTTTTTTTAAATGGCCGATTCCTGTCACGATGTACTGGGTCATATACCTGTCGTCAGGTCCGCCCTTGAACCATACAAAACCACCATTACTGCTTTGCATTTGCTTCAGCTTGTCATAAGAACTTTGAAGTTGCTCCGCCATTTTGATCATGTCAAAAAGCAGGGCGATATTCTTTTTCTGCTCATTCTCATTTTTAGCCTGCAGAACCCAGGGGGTTTCTTCCAGTAATACCGCTTTTAATTCCTGGTTCTTTTGCAGGTTGCTAAGCAGGGCAGCAGTATCCTTTGTTTTCCATTTTTCAAAAACCTGTTTGATTTTCGGAGAGGAGTTGGCAATGTATGCAGCCAGCGAATTGGCATAGTAGCGGTTCCAGGTCTGCTCCGCACATTCATACGGATATTCCATCAGGTAAGGGAGGGCTTGTACCGCATACCAGGCCGGGTTGGAAGTGTATTCAACCGTCAGGCTGTAGTGCTGCAGGCTCTCACTCTTACCGCTGTTCAGCAGTTTTTCAAAGTTGAAATTTTTAGTGCCGGTTCCTCTCATGGGCAGTGGCATCGTTTCAGTAACCATCATCCTGTTTGTTAATACAGGTAATGCATTTTCTTCGCCGTCACTGTAATTGCCCGATTTTGCAATGATTCTCCATAGCAGTGCTTTGTTGAACTGGTAAGGAATATCTATTGGGAATTTCAGCGCTTCACTTTGGCCGGCGGCTACAGTAAAATACTGGTTGGCGACACTGTTGTGGAACCAACCGTCAACAGGTTCACCGGTTTCAGCATCAAACAACTGGAATTCTGCAGTGCCGGTCATTTCTTTATCAGTCAGGTTTACCACCTTGGCACTGAACTCCATCTTATCACCCTCCCTCATGAAACGGGGGGCGTTGGGTTGTACCATCAATTCCTTTTGTGTGACGATCTCTTTGCTACTGCTGCCAAAAGCAGCATCCTTTGTATGCGCTATGGCCATGAACTTCCACTTTGTTAGTGCTTCTGGCATGGTGAAATTGAATTCAATGGCCCCGCTGCTGTCTGTTCTGAGTTCCGGAAGGAAGAAAGCAGTTTCATTGAAATTTTTACGGATCTTGACGGAAGGATCCTGCTGTGCCATTTTCTCTTTGTCAGCTTTGTCAGGAATTCCATCTCCGTCTTTCTTTGTTACAACTTTTGCCACAACTTTAGAAGGGTCGTAGTTGTCTGCTACTGCTGCTGAATCAGCAACAGGTGCGGGGGCTTTTTCTTCCACCCTTACACCGGCAACCCTTCCCATTAGCTTATTTCCGGTAAATCCGTCATCACTATAGAAAAGCCGGTCATAAATTTTGGTTACATATAACGCATCATCTTCGTAAACATATTTTTGATATGACTGTACCTGCTCAAAATTTTGGGCACTGCTCCAGCTTTTCGGGTTATAATAATAGGGCCATAAAGAAGGTTTATTCCAGCTATGAGCATAAAATTGGTCTAAGGAAGCATCATACATGCCGGCCAGCATTTCTGCAGCCACTTTATCTTTCTTGTAACCGCTAATTCTTATTTTCCATTTTTCATCACTGCCGGGTAATGTTTTTTCCCGGTAAGTCATGTATTCTACCTGCAGGTCTTTATTTGTCCAGGGAACATTGATGGTTTGATTCAACTGGTACACCCTGTTATGTTTTACAAATAGCCAGCTTGCCCCGAATCCGCCACGATCGGCATCGGTGGCAGGAAAGGAGAAGCTTTGTTTTTGGTTATTTAGTTGCAAAAAGGAATAGCCGGCACTTGACCGTTGGCCATTAACTGTTGACTTATCTGCCTGGTGTACTACAAATAAATTATCTGCAGCTGTACCAATTTCTATTTTAGCGGTTTCACCCGGTTCAACTGTGGTTTTATTGGCACCTCTCCATAAGTACATTGGCTGGTTCAGTTGCCTGCTTTTTTCGTCATATAGTTCGATATATTTTACATCTTTAACTTCTTCTCCGTTTTTATCTTTTGTGCTGATTTCAATGATATAGAATCCCGGACTGAACTTGCTGTTTCCCAATGTCCATTCACCGTTCATTGTTGCAGCATCTGTCTTGCTGAATACTTCATTTCCTTTGGCCCAGCTTTTATAATCACTTTCATTATCGTATTCATCATTGGGAAAAAGTTGAATGTATTCTTCTTTCGTCATAACAAACTGATCGGGCCGCTGCCAGAATCGTTCACGGATCAACCGTTTTTCTTCTTTCAGTTGGCTGATAGTTACTGTAAGTGTGGCCGGTTCAAACTCGCCGGACATGTTTTGTGTTTTTAATGACAATGACCGGAGACTGTCGGCCGGCAGGGAACCGGGAATAGTCACTGCCAGTAGCAGCGATTTATAGCTGACAGAAATGGTTTGTTCACCGCTTCTTGTTTCGCCATTGATATCCGTGACATCTGCATAAACAGTGTAATCAAATACCGGCTCAAATTTTTTGTCAATCTTTCTATCGGGTATGGCGGTAAATGTTATTTTGAATTTTCCTTCTTTATCTGTTGTTGATTCGCCATGGGCAATTTCCATTTCATCGGAAGGTGGCTGCCACCAACGCCAGAATAACCAGGGATAAATAAACCTCGGTTGCCGAACTATCCTGTATTTAACCGTGGCACCGTCAATATTGTTACCGGCATAGGCTTTTGCGGCACCAGTGATGGTGATGTCATCATTTACTTTATAGGTGCCTTTTACCGTTTCATAATCCACATAAAATTTAGGCCGCTTATATTCTTCTACCCTGAAGCTTACATTGGCAGCATCCGGCCTTGAATAAATACTGAATAATCCGTTCATGCCCGTTTGGGGTAATTGAAATTTTCCGCTGAAAGAACCAAATTCACCGGTCTTTACTTTAAGGGTATCAATATCCTGGTAGTTGGCATCTCTTAAGATCAGGTCGGCAGAATAATTTGTTTTCACACCGGCTGTTTTTTTTGCCTGATTTTTAGCAAGAACAATTCCTTTAAAATAAACAGTTTGCCCGGGCCGGTAAATGCTCCGGTCGGTAAACAGATAAATGGCTGTCTGATCTTTTGTTTCAGTGCTTTCAGGGTCACGGTAGTAATAATAATCATATACCAGGTCATTCAGGAAAAGCCGGTCCTTGTTGCTGGTAATATCCAGCAGGTAAGAATAATTTCCATAGCTGTTATTATCCCTTTTGCTTTTTTCAAAGCGAAAGAAACCATTGGCATCGGTAGCAAAGCTTTTACCCTTTTCCTTAATGTATTTATGCTGGTTATAATCGTATTTCTGCTCCCAAACCTGAATGGTCGCTTTAACAAGTGGTTGTCCGTTATCCCGGTGCAGCACAAAATAATCATCCCCGCTATTTACGTAACTGATGGAGGAAACATAGAAATATCTTGCTCCCAGAATGGTTTTTTTTCCGGCGAAATCTTTATTATCGGCTGCCACCAGTATATACTCGCCGGCAGGTAAGGCATCCACTTTAATTTCGGCACTGTGTTCCTGCAGATCGTTGGTTGCAGGCAGGGTTTGCTGCCAGTTCCGTAACGGAGCAGCAGCAATAACGGCGGGCCAGTACTTATCATCATACTGGTTTTCCATTTGCCGGCGCAGGTTTTCATCTGCTTTAATAATCCGCAGGTAAAGTGTGTTAATATTTTTATACCGGATGAGCGAACGGAAGGGCTGATCCGGCAGGTTTACTTTTTCAACAGAGAAGGAAAAATTTTGGCTGTTGATCCTTTTCAAGAGGTTATAGCAGTTGATCTTTCCTTCAGAGGAGTCTTTTTGAGTCAGTACCTTTTGGCATATTTCCTTTGCTTTGATTCGGCTAAACCGGTTGGTTGTATCGCCATTGGGTTTATAACTGTTGGCTTTTTCATCATGCCAGGCCGCCAGCAGGTACCATGCCTGTGAAGCAGCCGGCAGGTCGTTATACTGTTGGGCAATATGGCTGATAGCCTTGACGAACAGTTCGTCCTTTGAGGCATGAGTGGAATTATTCTTTACAAATTCAATACGTTTGAGATCGGCATCAATCAGCGCATCCTTCTTTATATCCTTCAGGTGAAAAACGATTAGTTTTTGATAAATCAGTAAAGCTTTATGCTGTAAGGAGAATGAGTCCTTGGTTGGAAAATTTCTTGTTACAAAATCAGCAGCCGGATCAAAAGCTTCGGCCTGGTCTATTTCAAATGCGTAGGCCGGCTTTTTTATATCTCTTTCATCGTTTTCAAAATATGACAAGGCCCGGTGGGCTAACAGGTCGTACAGGGTGGGGCGGAGGTGCCTCACATTTCCTTTGATGATGATAGCGTCAAATGGTTCCAGTTTTGTTTGCTGCAGCAGTTTTTCTTCTTTAACTGATTCCAGGTATAATTCACTTATCCTTTTATGAAAATCTTCCGCATCCCAGGTATCCGGATTCGCTTTTCTAAAATTTACTGTTTTGGTACGGTTGTATATCATCCAACGGATATCCTGGAAATAGTTCCAGTACATTTCAGCCAACAGGCTTTTAAGAAGTGAGGTAGCTGGTTCTTTACTGGTTGTAATTTCATTTTCTATGGCTGCTATTGACAGCACTTCATTGTTTTCCCTCGTTTCACTTTGAAGGCCGGTCATATATACCAGTGATTTTATTACCTGTGCATCCTGTTTTTCTTTTTTAGCCAGGTCGTATATTTTTTTAGCCTCGGCAAGTGCAGATTGGGGAAGCCCCTTTTTTACAAAGTCGTCGGCTTTTTTCCATTCTTTTTCATAATTCTTTATGGGGCCCTGGCTGTTGCTGTTCATGGTAAAAAAAGAAAATAAGGTGATGGTAAGGATCAGGTGTTTTACGGATTGTGTTTTCATCCTGTAAATTTTAGGTACAAGGTAATTAAATTGAAGCGGTGATAAGATGCTTTTGATCATTCAAATTCATAAAACATCCGCATAAAAATCACGGAAAGGCGCTGTTTAAGATTTTTTTATTTTTTTTCAATGCGTAATTTCTTCTAGTGGTAATTACTGAAACCCTTTACCCGCCTGCATTTCCGTCGCATATTTAACTGTAAAGGCAGGTGCTGATTCCCCTTTAACATTTTGTTGCCTCAATTTTTGGCACAGTGGCATGGCTTTGGAAATAATCATTGCAGCAACAATTTTTATAACCTTTAAACTTAAAGTCATGAAAAAAATCTTTACACTTTTTATTACTTCACTGTTTTCGCTGGCTGTAATGGCTTTTGACGGAAGCCGGCTCAGCATCTCAGCCGTAAGGAACGGCCAGGAATTAAAGATCGAAATTGACGGCCGTAAATTTTCCATGAAAGATAACAGCATCACCCTTGGCTATATGGACCAGGGACGGCACGATGTGAAGATCTACCGCGAAAGAAAACGAAACGGTTACGGCTTTGGCCGCAGGGAGATCATTTATGATAATATGGTTTTCCTGAGAAGGGGCTTTCACATGGATATTACGGTAAACCGCTTTGGTAAGGTGCTGATCGATGAACGCAGAATGGATATCAACGACGAGTGGTATAATGATGATGATGAATATTATGACAACGGCGGATGGAATAACGGGTTGGGCAATGTAATGAACAACCGTGAGTTCAACGATATGAAAGACCAGTTACGGAAAGAGTGGTTTGAGAATAACCGGCTGAATTCTGCCAAATTCATCATTGACAAGAATAATTTCACCACTTCACAGGTCAGGGAATTGATGTTGTTGTTCTCTTTTGAAAACAACAGGCTGGATCTTGCAAAGTACGCCTACAGAAAAACAGTTGATAAGCAGAATTTCCTGCAGGTAAATGATGCGCTGACATTTAACAGCAGCAGGGAAGAACTGGTCCGTTTTATCCGTGAATCCCGTGATACCCGTGACCCCCGCGACTACAGGTAACAATTGGCACACTATACACTTTGGGGTAAAAGAGATCCCCGTCAAGGCATAGCCGGGACGGGGATCCTGTTTTTTGAAATGAGTAAGTTTTATTTCTTAATTACTTCGGCCATTTTCTTTCCGATATCGGCCGGGCTGCTTACCACATGAATACCACATTCGTTCATGATCTTCATTTTGGCCGCTGCTGTATCATCTGCGCCCCCAACGATAGCACCTGCATGGCCCATTCTGCGGCCGGGAGGTGCTGTCTGGCCTGCAATGAATCCCACCACCGGTTTCTTATTGCCGGTTTCCTTTATCCAACGGGCAGCTTCAGCTTCCATGCCACCACCTATTTCCCCGATCATAACGATCGCATCTGTATTCGGATCGTTCATGAAAAGTTCAACCGCTTCTTTAGTAGTTGTTCCGATAATCGGGTCGCCACCAATACCAACGGCTGTTGAAATGCCAAGACCGGCTTTTGCTACCTGGTCGGCAGCCTCGTAAGTCAGGGTGCCGGATTTTGAAACAATGCCAATCCTGCCGGGAATAAATACAAAACCGGGCATGATGCCCACCTTGCATTCACCTGCCGTAATCACACCGGGACAATTGGGCCCTACAAGCCTTGTTTTTTTGCCCAGGAGGTAATTTTTCACTTTCACCATATCCTGAACAGGGATGCCTTCCGTAATACAAACCACTAGCCCGATGCCGGCCTCTGCTGCCTCCATAATGGCATCCGCAGCAAAGGCGGGGGGAACAAAGATGATGCTGACATCTGCCCCGGTAGCTTTAACACCCTCAGAAACGGTATTGAAAACAGGTTTGTCTAAATGCTTACTGCCACCTTTTCCGGGTGTTACGCCACCCACCACATTGGTGCCATACTCAATCATTTGCGAAGCATGAAATGTGCCTTCTGTACCGGTAAAACCCTGAACCAGGATTTTGGAATTTTTATTGACCAGGATACTCATAAGTGTGTTATAAAAGTTGCCGCAAAATTAGGGGATTTGGGGCTTACCGACAGGCTATGAGGAGGCTATTTAATAAGGTTGCCGGAACTGTCGAAATTCCGGTGATTGGGTATCTGGCCTGTCTCTTCCAGCATACGCATATCCTTGGCATCCTGCAGGAATTCCGAGGCAAATATAAAATCATTCAATCGCTGGTTTTTGCTGAAGATGATCTCTTTGTTGTTGCCTTCCCATTCTTTATGGCCCTGGTACATATACAGGATATAATTGCCAATTTCCATTACACTGTTCATGTCATGGGTATTTACCACCGTAGTAATATTATATTCCACAGTGATTTCCCGGATAAGCTTGTCGATCACCAGCGAGGTTTGGGGATCCAATCCGGAGTTGGGCTCGTCGCAGAAAAGATATTTGGGGTTCAGCACAATGGCACGGGCCAGCGCCACCCTTTTTTTCATGCCTCCGCTCAGTTCCGCAGGATATTTTCGGTTGGCTTCAGTGATATTTACCCGTGCCAGTACTTCATTCACCCTGTCCAGCTTCTTTTTTTGCGACCAGTCGGTGAACATGCTTAAGGGGAACATAACATTTTGTTCAACTGTAAGACTGTCAAACAGGGCAGAGCCCTGGAAAAGCATCCCGATCTCTTTTCGTATCTGGGTTTTTTCTTCCCCCTTCATGGCCGTAAAGTTCTGGCCGTTGTACAGCACCTCGCCGCTGTCAGGTTCAAACAAACCCACTATGCATTTCATCAATACCGTTTTGCCGCTGCCACTGGTGCCGATGATCAGGTTGCACTGCCCGGCTTTCATAACGGTACTAACATCATGAATGACTGTTTTATCCCCGAAACTCTTTTGTATGTTCTTTACTTCGATCATGTTACAAATTATAAAAGCAGGGCTGATAAAATATAGTCAGCGAAAAGTATCAGTATACAGCTTACCACTACTGCTTTGGTACTGGCCCGCCCGATCTCCAGGGCGCCGCCTTTTACATAATAACCATAAAACGCCGGTATACTGGAAATTATAAAGGAGAACACATAAGCTTTGATCAATGCAAAAATTACATTATACGGTACGAAAAACTCCAGCAGCCCTTTGTCAAATACACTTCCGGAAATAATGCCGGATGCTACACCCGCCAGCCGGCCTCCCCAGATACCCAATGCCATGGCAATCACTACCAGCAGAGGTATCATCAGCAGTGCCGCTACAATCTTGGGAAGGATTAAATACGCCTTGGTATTGATGCCCATTATTTCCAAAG
>DASUDW010000065.1:0-9117 GCA_036275415.1 Chitinophagaceae bacterium
GCTACCCGTGGCATCGGAAAAGCCATGGCCCTTCGTTTAGCCAAAGAAGGAGCCAATATTGTTATTGCCGCCAAAAGTGTGGAAGAAAACCCCAAACTCGGCGGTACCATTTTTACCGCGGCCGCTGAAATAGAGGCCGCCGGTGGTAAAGCGCTGGCTGTACAATGTGATATCCGGTTTGAAGACCAGATACAAAATGTAGTGGATAAAACAGTGGAACGGTTTGGCGGCATTGATATCCTTATCAACAATGCATCGGCTATTTCATTGACCCCTACAGAAAAAACAGAACCCAAAAGGTTCGACCTGATGCATGACATTAATGTGCGGGGTACTTTTATGATGACAAAGGCCTGCATTCCCCATCTGCGGAAATCAGCCAACCCGCATATTCTTACATTGTCACCTCCCGTCAACCTTGACCCGAAATGGCTGGCAGGCCATGTAGCCTATACCCTGACAAAGTTCAACATGAGCATGATGACTATTGGCTGGGCTGCTGAATTTAAAAATGATAAGATTGCCGCCAATGCCCTCTGGCCAAGAACAACAATAGACACAGCAGCCGTAAGAAATTTATTAGGCGGCGAAATGCTGGCCAACATGAGCCGCACACCGGAGATACTGGCTGATGCAGCCTATTATATTTTACGGCAACCTTCCACTGAATGTACCGGAAATCTGTTCATAGACGAGCAGGTGCTGGCTAAAGAAGGTATTACCGATCTGGATAAGTATGCAGTAGTGCCGGGTGGTAAGTTGTACACGGATTTGTTTGTGGGTTAATATTCATTCAACCCTTCCGCAATCGTTCCATAATTAACCAGCAACTCTTCCCCCTGCTGTATATCTCTCAATGCTTCAAATTGATCACCATCATTGATGGAAACGATATTGGGCTCGGCAGAGTGGTTCAGGTATAGCACAAGGTCCATCAGTTTAAAGCCGTAGTCCGGGACAAAATAATGTGTCTCGTCATAAAGGCAATAGGTTTCAATTAGATTACGGCTATGGCCAGGTAGCTGTTCCACTTCTTCAAACGAAAGCCTGATCCATTCACCAGCAGCTTTGGAAAAAATGGTACGGCAGCCTTTGGGAATGTCACGAATAGCAAAAACACCGATACCGTGAACGGGAGATGGTTTCAGTGCCACATACATTTCCTGTTGTAATTCTCTGAGCAGTTCTTCTCTGGTCATTGTCGTTTATGTTGGCAAATCTTTGTCAGCGATACACTTGCTTTCGGTGATCAGTATCAAAAACAAATACAATTAGCTTATCATCCTGTATGGAATATAGTATCCTGTAAACACCAACTCTGATCCTGTATTCGTTTTCACCGCCCTGAAGCTTGATACAACCATGTGGTCTCGGGTTTTCAGCAAGCCCAAGGATTGCTGACTTTACTTTTTTCAGGTAGGCGGGAGGAAGTTTTTTAATCTGCTTTTGGGCAGATTCTTTAATGATTACCGTATATTTTTTGCTCACTTCTTTTTCTTTTCAATGGAAGCAAAGAATTTTTCAGCTTCCATGCCCTTTTCATTCTTGCGTTTTAGCATAAGACGGAGGTCACGAAGATCCTCCAGTAGCTGGCGATATTCCTTTTCAGGAATGATACGGTATTTCTTTTTATCAATTGTCAGGGTTGACATAGTTGCTGCAGCTTTTTTTCAAATTTAAAAAATCTCTGTCATTTATTACTGCTCTTCCGCTGGTTGAATTTTCTGCTCCGGCCTCATTTGCGGGAACAGCAGTACATCTTGTATAGACACCTGATTGGTCAGCAGCATACAAAGCCTGTCGATACCGATACCAATGCCGGATGTAGGCGGCATACCATATTCCAGTGCACGGAGAAAATCATAATCAATGAACATGGCTTCATCATCACCTCTTTCCATGAGTTTTACCTGATCTTCAAAACGTTCCCGCTGGTCAATCGGGTCGTTCAGTTCACTGTAAGCATTGGCAATCTCTTTTCCATTGATCATTAATTCAAATCGTTCCACCAGTCCCTGCTTCTCCCGGTGTTTTTTGGTGAGGGGGCTCATCTCCACCGGGTAATCAATGATGAAAGTAGGCTGCACATAACTCTTTTCACATTTTGCTCCGAATATCTCATCAATCAGTTTTCCTTTACCCATGCTGTTTTCAGTATGGATATGCAATTGTTTGCAAACAGAACGAAGCTGTTCTTCATTCATCTTGCTTACATCAAAGCCGGTATGTTCTTTAATGGCATCAAAAATGCTGATGCGTTTGAATGGCGCTTTGAAGGAAATTATCTTATCACCCACCTGTACATCTGTTGTACCGCAAACATCCAGTGCTGTCTTTTCCAGCAGTTGTTCGGTGGTTTCCATCATCCAGAAATAATCTTTGTACGCCGTATAAAATTCAAGTATGGTAAACTCAGGATTATGAGTGCGGTCCATCCCTTCGTTGCGGAAGTTGCGGCTGAATTCATATACCCAGTCGAAACCGCCAACGATCAGCCTTTTCAGGTAAAGTTCATTGGCGATACGCAGGTACAGAGGAATATCGAGTGCATTGTGATGGGTGATAAATGGCCTAGCAGCAGCACCACCCGGAATACTTTGCAGTACCGGAGTATCCACCTCCAGTGCACCCTGGGTGTTCAGAAACTCACGGATGGCATTGATCATTTTGGTCCGCTTTACAAAGGTTTCTTTCACGGCGGGATTGATGATCAGGTCAGCATAACGCTGACGGTATTTGAACTCAGGATCGGTTACTGCATCAAAGGTCTGCCCTTCCGCTTCCTTTACAATTGGCAGCGGACGCAGCGATTTACAAAGAATGGTCAGTTCTTTAACATGAACAGAAGTTTCGCCGGTCTTAGTGGTAAAAACATAGCCTTTCACACCAATAATATCGCCGATGTCGGTAAGCTTTTTCCAAACCACATCATAGAGGCTTTTATCTTCTCCGGGGCAGATATCATCTCTTTTAATGTATAACTGAATACGGCCCTGTCCATCCTGAATTACGGCAAAATTAGCCTTGCCCATATCCCTTACACTCATGATGCGTCCGGCAATGCATACTTCCGTAAACTGTTCTTTGGTTTCTTCCCTGAAATTATCTTTTATATAAACCGAGTTGGTATTAACAGGGTAAAGCGGGGCAGGGTAGGGTTCAATACCCATCATGATCAGTTCGGCCAGTTTGTCCCGGCGAAGCTGCTCTTGTTCCGACAGATGTACAGTACTCATGTATAATGTAAAATTTAAGGGGGCAAAGGTACTGGATAAGCCAATAAGGCTGTTGTTGCCATAAAAAAAACCACCCCGGGTAGAGGTGGCTTTTAAACTGAAAGTCTGTTTATTACTTAAAGAAATAACCAACCCGTATTCCGAGCTGACCATTTTTTAATTCATCTTTAGGGCTTCTTGCATCCGGTACAAGGTTGCGGAGGCCAAAATTGTAGTTAATAGCAAAGGTGGCACCACACTTCAGGGTATAACCGGCAATGATATTACCACCCCAGTCGATACCACGGAAATCAGAAGCTGGTTCGTTACCGAAACTGATATTGGTTTCCGTTTCTGTTTCACTGGGCAGAAATACCGTTACTTTTTTAGAAGGCAGGTTGGCGCCTAACTGAGGGCCGGCACCGAAATAAAAGTTTCCGCCTTTATCACCATGTGTATTGTAAACAAGGTTCAAGTTAAGATCGGCATAGCGCAGGGAGATGAAATCTTCCTGGTTTTTTACATCAAATGTTTGGGCGCCTTTTTGTGTATAATGCAAACCCGGCTGAAAGCTGAAATGTCCCTTTTTAAAAGGGGCATCTACCACCATACCAACTGTGAAGCCAGTAGTTGATTTATAGTCTACATCAACACCGCCAACAGTTCCATTCATATTGGAAACAGTAACGCCGGTAACAAGTCCGACTTTAGCTTTAGAAGTTTGTGCGGAAAGAGTAAATCCTGCAATGATTGCAAACAGAAAAACGATCGTTTTTTTCATATCAGTTATTTTGGTTATCGTTCGGCTTATGGACCGGATTTCAACCTGCCAAAACCGGCTCTAAAATACTATTTTTCAGCTTATCCCATGAAAGGGCTGTAAATATATTTCAGAATCCGGCAAAGCCCTTCTGTTGTAGAAAGTTTTGTATCCGGGCGGGGCAAAGGTACAGGTTAGGGTCTTTTGTGCCAAGCTCTAAACCAGGGTTTTAGCCTATTTATTAGCCTGATCCGTGGCTTTTTCGCCTCTTTTTCTGTTTTTATTGATGCTTTTTATAACCAAAACCAGTAAAAGAATGATCAATCCCGTACCCCCGATGCCCACCAGCACGGCGGCCCCTTCAGATCCGCTGCAGGAAAGGTCACAGGCTAATGCGGCTACCAGGAATAGAAGTCCGATGGCTACCAGCACCGACAAAATGATCAGGCCTGCCTTTGCGCCATTCGACATGTTATCGGCTTTTTTAATACTGCGGACCTGCTCTTTCAGCAATTTCTTCCGTTCTTTCCATTTCAGCAGGTTGCCATCTTTATCTTTCATGGTAGCGGAAAAGTCCTTTATTGATTTATAGGAATGAGAAGAACTATCCCCCGGAACCGGGGAAACAGGGACTTTTGAAGCTGAAGAATAAGTAATAGAATGAATAAATGTTTCCGGTTTGTTGGTAAGGTATACCAGCAACATAAAAGTAGAAACTGCCAGCATCAGGTCACAGGCTTTCTGACGGAAATAAAAAGAACTTTTTCCAATCGTAGTTCTTAAGTGTTTTTCAGGGTAAAGAATTATCCCGGTAAAATATACGGATAGCATAATCAGCAGCATAAGTGCGGGTAGCTGTATTCCCAGTTCAGATAGCCAAACACCGCTTGCATATCCAAGTATCGTTAACAAAATAAAAGAACCAATTATGAGTAAACGGGCAGCTTTGGGATGGCGGCGGGCCCAAAATGAAAGTTGTTTCATATATGTACCTTTTTTATAAAATAAAATTTGCACCGGGTTGTTTGTATTGATTCAGGCTTAAAATAACGGACATATATTAATGGTAATTTATAATTTAAAATTGAATTTTTAGCGCCAAAGCCGGATAGGCTGCTTTTGTAAAAGAAGACCTCTGTAATAAAGGCCTGTTTTCTAATCTGAAATAGGCTGACAGGCCACTTGCATTTCTTTTGTTTCTTGATGAGGCAATAAATAAAGGAATGCTGCCCAGCATAGAAGCAGCACCTGTGTAAAAAAGAATCGGGCCTGCGTCAGAAGGCTCTTTGGTTTCCCCGGTAAAAATGGATCCCAGAGCTTCAGTAGCATCACTCAATCCAACAATTAATCCGGCAGATACCATGGTGACACCACCTCCCATTAAAATCCAGGCAGCCGTATTTTGATTCCTGCTCTTTTTGAGATAATCTGCTTTGCTTAACTGCTTGCCGGCCTGGGCTTGTGCATCAACTCTCAGAAGCGCAATGACGAATAACAGTGAGAATAGAAACTTTTTCATATGCTTTTAGTTTAAATAAGGAAGCGCTACATATATGTCTGTTTTCATTCCCTGCGAAACCTTTTTTAAAATTCCTGTTATGTATTTATCATCAACAGCATAAAAAATAAATAGTATTACTTTTTCTTCTTTTCGCCATTAAACATCCAGCCCACCTTAATACCAAAATAATTGGATTTGAGGCTGGCATCGCTGCTGCCCCGGGATATAGATTGCTAAGGCCAGCATTGTAGTTGACACTAAAAGTCAGTCCGTTAGCCAGGGTATAACCAGCCAATATATTTGCCCCAAAATCAAATCCCTTAAGGTCATCCTCATCGGTATCACCAAAATTTACAGATTCATCAAGCTGGTCAGTTCCATCATCGTATTTCCATTTCCCGGATATGCCAAAGGCAAAAGAAGGCCCGGCACCGATAAAAAAATTGCCGTTACCGCTGTTGGTATTATACAGGAAGTTGACAGGTACTTCCAGGTGATTGGTGGTTAAAGAAACTTTTTCGGTTATATTTCCAATTGTTTGCTCGTCCTTGGTTCCTTTTTGTACAAAATTCAATCCGGGCTGAATGCTGAAATGATCTCCCATCGGAATATCTGCCACTGCCCCCAATGTAAAGCCGATTTTGCTGTTTCCGTTATCAGATTCTCCTCCAAATTCTGCATTGTAATTGGCAATGCTAATGCCGGCATTTACTCCTATTCGGGTCTTTTGAGCTAACATGTTAATTGAAATGATTGCTGCTGATAGCAGGATGGATAATTTTTTCATAATTGATGGTTTTTGATTGTTTAATCAGGTGATCAATACAAATTTGAGAAAGGGTAAAGCAAGATCACTTGACTTTTGTCAAGACACTCACCGTGGAGTGTTGCAATTACTAAAGGCTGTGCTTTTTGTGAAAACGGCTGCGGACCCTGCTAAGGGTTTCCTCATTCATGCCAAGGTAGGTAGCGATGTGTTTTAACGAAATCCTTTGTAATAAAGAAGGATGCTGATCGAGGAAAAACCGGTATTTTTCTTCTGCGGTATGTTTCCTCAGCATCTGTGTTCTCAGTTCTGCCTGGTAAAAAGCATATTCTGTCTGCCTGCGGCCAATAATGTTGAATTCAGGGAACTCTTTATAAATACGCTGTATATCTGCATACTCAATACATAACAAAGTACAATCCTCTACGGCCTGGATGAATTCATTTCCCGGCTTTTGTGTATAGTAGCTGATCCAGGAAGTGATGATAAAGCCTTCGTCCATAAAACGGGAAGTGATCTCTTTTCCATCGTTGATATAATATGATCGGGCAAGCCCTTTTTCGATCATACAGGCCCTGCTGCAGGTTTGGCCGTCTTCCAGAATATAACTGTCAGCCGGATACTCAATTACCCGGGTAACCGATCTGACTCTTTGTGTCAGTTCATCACTCATGGGATTGAGTGAATTCAGCCTGTCGATCAGCGGCTCAATCATATCTCTAAAATACAAATTGTAAAGGCTTTGGCATGATTATTTTATACCTTTAAACTGCTAAGAATATTTACCTCAAAGAATAAAACAATTATTGCATATTAAACTATTTGAAATGAAGAAGATTATAACTGTTTTGTTCTTATCCTTTACATTCACCGGCTGCGAAGTACTGAGTAATTTACCGGCGGGTACAGGCGGTGGCGTTACCGAAACAGAAGCAGCTAATGGTATTAAAGAAGCTTTGGGCCAGGGGCTGGTAAAAGCGGTTTTGCAACTGAATAAGGAAGATGGGTTTTTTAAGGATGCCTTTTACAAAATATTAATGCCGCCTGATGCCAGAAAGATCGAAAACACCCTGCGTGACCTGGGAATGGGTAAAATGGTGGATAAAGCCATTTTACAGATCAACCGGGCTGCAGAAGATGCGGCTGGCTATGCCAAACCCATTTTCGTGGATGCGATAAAAAGCATGACTATTGCCGATGCCATTGGCCTGGTCAAAAACGGGGACACCAGCGCTACACACTTTTTCCGGGTGAAAACTACCGATAAACTGATCGCTGCTTTTTCGCCAGTTATTAAAAACTCATTGGATAAGCTGGATGCTACCAAATACTATGCGGATGTGGTGAATACCTACAACAACTTTCCTACAACCATTAAAAAAATAAATCCCGACTTGCCCGGCCACGTTACCGGCAAGGCAGTGGATGCCCTTTTTGACCTTGTTGGCAAAGAGGAGCGGAATATCCGTCAGAATATTGCGGCCCGAACCACCGACCTGCTCAAAAAGGTTTTTGGAGCAAAATGGTAATTGCCCGGCGCAACGAATTACTTAAAATATCGTCAAAGTAAAGCGGTAAGGTTTTTGTATAAACTGAACCGCTATATCTTACATTATAAAAGGCATCTTACTTATGAAAACATTGTTTAAGGTACTGCTAATTGCCATTATAGGTTTTCCTTCTATATCATCTGCACAAATCAAATTGCCGGGGATCTTAAGTAATAAATCATCTGGCATTACAGAAAATGAGGCGGGCCAGGGAATTAAAGAGGCCCTGCTGCAAGGTGTATCAAATGCGGTGCTTAATTTGAACAAAACAGATGGTTTTTTCGGTAACGAAATCTACAAGATGTTGCTGCCACCTGACGCAGTGAAGGTGGAAAAAACCTTGCGTAACCTGGGAATGGGCAACCAGGTAGATAAAGCCATACTTGCCATCAACCGCGGCGCTGAAGATGCGGTGGCTTACGCTAAGCCCATCTTCATAGACGCTATTAAAGAAATGACTTTGAAGGATGCGCTGAATATTGTAAAGGGGCCTAAAGATGCCGCTACCAACTATTTCAAGGAAAAAACAAAGCAGAAACTGGTGACGGCATTTACACCCTCTGTTAAAAGTTCGCTGGATAAAGTGGATGCCACGAAGTATTACAGTGATATCATCAATACATATAACAAACTGCCAACCACTTTCAATAAGGTAAACCCGGATCTTACTTCGTATGTAGTAGGCAAAGCTGTGGATGCCTTATTTGACCAGGTAGCAAAAGAAGAAGCCAATATCCGAGCCAATCCATTGGCCAGGACATCAGATATTCTTAAAAAAGTATTTGGCAGCAAATGATCAGTCCGGGAAGATGCTCCAGAATAATAAAACTATCCGTCTCCTCGGATCATCAATAGTATAATTAGTAATCTTGGGATCAGGAAATTGCTCCCCTTTGCCTTCATAGATATAGAAGATGTTCTTGGTGTACAGGCCATTATCTGAACGGGTCTCCGCATATTTTGAGAACAATTTTCTTACTTCTTCTGCCCTTGCACGGGATAATTCTTTATTAAGTTCTCTAGCGTCGGGGTTTGAGTTGGATAATGCCAATCTTGATTTTAAGTTATTGTATAGAGAAGAACCTTCATTAATGGTTGTGGCATCTGCATAACCCTTGATACTAATAACCAGTGACAGTGTAAAGTCCTGGTATTTGGAGGCAAACCGGTCAATTTCTATTGCAGCAGGTTCAAATAATTTTCCAATGTTGGCTATTACCGAAGGAGAAACTTTATAGCTACCGGGTTCAAAGAGCACATCCTGGTCCAGTTTTACTACCATATTGGTTTTGATCAGGTCTTCAAGAAACAGAATTTTTTTATTG
>DASUDW010000066.1:0-3617 GCA_036275415.1 Chitinophagaceae bacterium
GCCATTGGTGTGGCACAGCCTACCAGTATCAATGTAAATACGTATGGTACGGCCAAAGTGAATATGAACGACGGACAGATCGCCAAAATAGTGGAAGGATTGTTTGATATGCGTCCATATTTTATTGAGCAGCGTTTGAAATTGCGTAATCCTATATACAGCGAAACAGCAGCCTATGGTCATATGGGCCGTTCTCCGCAAGTGGTGGAAAAAACCTTTGTTTCACCCGACCGCAAGGTGGTAAAGAAAAAAGTAGAGCTGTTTACCTGGGAGAAACTGGATTATGTGAACAAGGTGAAGAAAGCATTTGGGTTATAACCCCCATCCCCTAAAGGGGAGCATTTGAAAAACCCTGAAAGATTGAAAAGCCTTTCAGGGTTTTGTATTTTGTAAGCCACGGTTTTATCTTTTCACCACATAGAAGCATAGTTACATAGGCTTCACATAGCCCTATTTGTATTGACTAAAGTGTCATGCTGTATTTATTATACTTCAATAAGCCGGCTATGCGACTATTGTTAAATTCGTTGTCATTTTAATTTTCTGTGTTTCAGTGCTTCAGTGGCAAATCATTTAATTTTGGAATGTGAAAAATTTCAGACAACAACAACGCCCCAAAAAGAGTTCGCTGGTAATTGGCAGAGCTAAAGTGATTGCAGCTTTACAGGCTGGCCAGCAACTTGACAGGATCTATTTAGATACAAAGGCCCAGGGGCAAGACATCAGTGAAATAAAACGGCTGGCTTCACAGCAGGGTGTTCCTGTTAACTATGTCCCGGTAGCTAAGCTGAATGCTTTTAATATAACAGATCATGAAGGGGTGGTGGCGCAGATAGCCAAAGTGCAGTATCAAAACCTGCAGGACGTTATTTCATGGGTTACGGAAAGCGGTAAGGCGCCCCTTTTTCTTATACTGGATGGAATTACTGATATCCGTAATATCGGCGGCATTGCCCGTACGGCGTATTGTACCGGGGTGGATGCCATCATTATACCTGATAAAGGGGTAGGGGCGTTGAATGAAGATGCTATATTAACTTCTGCCGGTGCATTGGAAAAAATCGCTGTTTGCCGGGTCAACAGTTTAATGAAAGCAGTGGATGAACTGCATTTAAACGGGATAAAAGTATTTGCCAGTGAGATGACGGCAGAGAAAACAATTGATAAAGTTGATTTTACAGAACCCTGTGCCATTATTATGGGCAGCGAGGAAAAAGGCATTTACCCGGCTTTGATGAAGATATGCGATGAAAAAATAAAGATTCCTATGGCCGGCGATTTTGAATCATTGAATGTTTCTGTGGCAACAGGGATCATTTTGTATGAAGTGATGAAGCAACGGGCCTCCCCAAACCCCTCCGATGGAGGGGCTTAAGTGAACTAAACTTTTAAGTCTTTTTGTTGGATATATGAAAAATGATTTTGATCATAGGATTGATACACACTCAAGTTCTGAAATCCCCCCTTTGCGGGGTGGGGGGGCTGTCAAATTAATTGAATGTCCCCGTGATGCCATGCAGGGCTGGAAATCGATTATTCCAACGGAAAAGAAGATCGCCTATATCAATTCGTTGCTGAAGGTTGGTTTTGATACTATTGATTTCGGCAGTTTTGTTTCGCCGAAGGCCATTCCGCAGATGGCGGATACTGCGGAAGTGTTGAAAGGTTTACAGGTTAATGAGTTGACCAGTAAACTCCTGGCTATTGTAGCGAACTACCGGGGAGCAGAAACCGCTGTTAGTTTTGATGAGATAAGATACCTGGGTTTCCCGTTCTCCGTATCCGAAACCTTTCAGCAGCGCAATACGAATTCATCTATAGAAGAATCGCTGGGCAGGGTGGAGGAGATACAAAATCTTTGTATTAAATCAGGGAAGCAGTTAGTGGTGTATATATCCATGGGTTTTGGCAACCCCTATGGCGATCTGTATGATGAAGAAATCGTTTTTGAATGGGTGAATAAACTGGTCGGAATGGATATCGGCATTATTTCACTGGCCGATACGGTGGGTGTAGCCGCTGCCCAACAGGTGTATGACATGACCCGTTACCTGGTTGAATCACTGCCCGGCACTGAAATAGGTGTTCACCTGCATTCCACGCCGGATAACTGGCAGGAAAAACTGGCCGCAGCAGTAAAAGCGGGTTGTAAACGTTTTGACGGGGCCTTGAAAGGCATTGGCGGCTGCCCGATGGCCGATGATGAACTGGTGGGCAATATGAACAGCGAATTAATGATAAACTACTTTGAAGAACATATGATGCTGTATGAGCTGAACAAAGAAGCATTACAGGAAAGCCTCAAAATTGCCGGAGAAATATTTGTATAAATACATCCTGAACACCCTTGTTAACTTTTCAACCAATTAACATATCAACTTGCCAATGGATTTCATGCTGAATATTGATCTGAAGAAATTGCCGGAGCCGATTGCATACGGCGATAAGATCATGCTCATGGGGTCCTGTTTTACCGAACACATCGGTAATGCGCTGGCAGAGCTGAAATTTGATGTACTGCAAAATCCGCATGGTATTTTATTCGGCCCGGATGCGGTTTGTAAAAGCCTGCTTTCCTATATCGGAAACAAGCAGTATGCTGAAACGGATTTGTTCTGCCTGAATGAAGTCTGGAACAGTTGGGACCATCACTCCCGGTTTTCCAACATCAGCAGGAGTGAAGCGGTAAAAGTCATCAATGCATCCCAGCAAAAGGCACATTCGTTTCTCAAGGAAGCAGACTGGCTGATCATAACCCTGGGTTCTTCGTTCATTTATGAACTTACTTCGGTTGCCGATGCAGTTTCCGCCGGTATCGGCGAAACTGTGGCCAACTGCCACAGGGCACCTGCTAACTGGTTCCAAAAAGAAATGCTGGAGATTGACAGCATAAAGGAATTGCTGGAAGGCTGCCTGAATCGGTTAAAGGCATTCAACCCGGCATTGAAATTCATTTTTACCGTGAGCCCGGTACGGCATATCCGTGACGGGGTGGTGGAGAATAACCGCAGCAAAGCCAGATTAATTGAAGCGGTTCATTTTATCTGCCGGAAATTCGAATCCGCTTTTTATTTTCCGGCTTATGAGCTGGTGATTGATGTATTGCGGGATTACCGTTTCTATGACATTGACATGGTACACCCCAACTACCCGGCTACGGAATTTGTATTGGAAAAGTTTTCTGATACATGCATTGCAGATGCATCACAAGAATTGATGAAAGAAGTAAAGCAAATCATCATTGCCAGGAAACACCGTCCTTTTCATCCCGAAACAAAGGCACACCAGCAATTCTTGTCAGCACATTTTGATAAAGCAAAAAAACTGAAAGAAAAATATCCTTTTCTTGATCTGACGGAAGAATTGGTTTATTTCTCGCAAGTATAAGTTATGTGGCTTGTTACGTTGGTATTTTGGTTACAGGCATTTGCTGCTCCGGTCATTCTTTTCGGATTGATTGGTTTTGCTATGGGAAATGAAACAGCTTTCTATGTGCTGCTGGCGGCAGGTATCCTGACAGGAATCATTGTGGCAGCATACATTCGCCGGAAAATAGGGTTGGATACTTTTTTGCCCGCATCTATGGCCCCAATGAAATGGATGAGAAAATCAAAAAC
>DASUDW010000067.1:0-4510 GCA_036275415.1 Chitinophagaceae bacterium
CGGCTACGAACATAACAGGAAAGTACCGAATCGCTGCTCACATAACTGCCATACCATATTTCACCGGCAAGTTCCAGTTGGTGTAATCCTTTTTCCAGTTCCATGCGCTGTCCGATATTACCCGAAATGACAGTGCTGATCTTCCCGTCTATCACCAGGGTATCAGAAAGCTGCACCAGTTGATGCAGGTATTTTTTGCCGGCCCTTGTTTTAAAATACAGGGGACCAATCGCCAGTTTAAGCCAGGTAGTAAAAAGGTAAAATAAATTGAAGCTGTTGAATTTGCCCTTCATTTCCCTGTTTATTTTTTGTAAAGTCCTTTTAAGTTTCAGTTGGGATGCTGTTATAGGTTTCCTTTGCTCGGGGCCTCCATAGATGTTGTCAATCAGTTCCGCAACTTTTCTGAAACTCACAGCCTGGTTGGCACCCGCCTGAGCCAAAACCAAAAGACTAACCACTTCATCATATTTTTCCGGTGGTTTGATCCGGTCCCAGCTGCACTCCATGCCGCTCATATCAAGTTCGGTATCAGATTCAGGCTTTAAAGGAGGCAGGTAATCTTCTCTTTTAATCAGTTTTTCAGCAAATTGCAAACCGTTACCCAATGCCACCGGTATAGAAAACAGATCAGAAGTTTTTAGCTTGGTGACCAAAAGATCATGCCCGTTATTATAGATTTCTGTTAGGGGAACATGCCCCACCCGCAGTTCAAGTTCAAAGTTGTTTTTTGAATTTTCCTGGTGTTGCAGCAAACATTGTAGTGCCTGTTCCTTAAGTTCCGTTGGTACAAGGAAGGTAGCCCCATCGCCGCCAAAGAAAAAGGGTACCATAATATCCAGCTTGTAGGCTTTATTAAGCACTGCTACAATACTGCCGGTAGCCACAAGGTTTACCGTTTCATGTTTTCCCTCTGTTACGGCCTTCGTGGAACCTTTTACATCCGTGATAATGACATGCCAGTCATCCGGTACACGATAAAACAAATGGGGCTCCGAGAGCAATTCGCTTAGTGAGAGTTGGTTTACCGGCAGGCGGTTATAAAACAGAGATGAACTGCCAGAGGCCATGGTTGGTGATTTGAAAAAGGAAGTTACATTATTCACCAATTATCCAAATAATCAAATAGCCTGCAATTTTGTGCTTTCTTTTACGTTTACAAAGCATCCAATCCATTTGCCGGAATATTTTCGGTCAGTGGAAAATCCTGTTAAAATCCAATTTCCGCCTTATGACAGAACCATTTTACAATGACCAGGCCTATATCGCCGAAGGTTTCCTGCTGGATGAAGATTTTACTGAACAAACTGCCCGGCTGGCCTATTTCAAGATCAACTCTTACAAATTATCGCTAATGAAGTCTGCTTTCCGGGAAACCCGTCGGGAATTGCAATTGAATATCCGCAATTCCCTTTTTCATTTCACCGATCCGGGTATCCTGCTGGCAGAAATGGGTTTTTTTTTATCGGTGTATGAGAATTGATTACAATGTAATTGCTCTGCATTAATATTAGCTTTTTTTCGCAAATGGCAGATATCAGTTTATACAACTGATATAAATCAAACTTTCTTATACGGGAAATAGTAGTTTTACAATAACCCGGTATCCGGGGGCCCGATACTGCTTTATGAGGAAGTTACTCTATACTTTTTTTCTTCTGATAAACGTATTACTGACCGGCCTATCTTCCTTGGCCCAGGATTTCTCTAATAAAGGGAAGGAGTTCTGGATACCATATTCCTTTCATGTGGATATGTTTGGAACCAACCCGAGCCTTACGATGACCTTGTACATCACGTCTGATGTTACCACTACTTACCAGGTAGAAATTTATGGGGTTACAACTTTACAGACGGGTACTATTAACGCCGGGCAGGTGGTTACCTGTGTTGTTCCTCAAACCTATTTCCTGAATAATGAAGGTCTGTTTACCGGAAAAACGGTCAGGGTTACATCGGTTCTCCCCGTTGTTGTTTATTCTTATATCACACAAAGTGCCCGTAGCGGTGCCACCGTTTGTTTACCCACCACGGTACTGGGAAGGGAGTATTATTCTTCTAATTACCGGCAAATTTCTAATTCACCTAATTCCGATTCTTATTTTACAATAATTGCCGTTGAGGATAATACAACTGTAAACATAACACCGGCTGATACCACGAAAAACGGTTGGCTGCCGGGCAATACCTATCCCGTTACATTGAACAAAGGGCAGGTGTACCAGGTGCTGGGAAAGCACTATAATACTGCGGTAAGCGGCCTGTATTATGGAAAAGACCTGACCGGTTCAAAGATTGAGTCTGTTTCTTCGGGTACTTCAGGATGTAAGCGGATAGCTGTTTTCTCAGGTGCAGGGAAAATAATGATCGGAAATTGTACCGGTAATAACACATCTTCAGATAATCTCTATCAGCAATTGTACCCGGTGGCTTCCTGGGGTAAAAATTACCTGACAGTACCCAGCTATAACCGCATTACCAATTTTTATCGGGTTATTAAAAAGCCATCTGTCACCACCAATGTATATGTAAATGGTGTATTGATACCTGCTGCTTCATTTATTAATGGTGTTTATTATGAATTCAGCGGAGCTGTTCCCAATAAGGTGGAAGCAGACCAACCTATATCCGTGAGCCAGTATTTTACAACCCAGGGCTGCAACGGGAATATTTCTCCTTATGATCCTGATATGATCATGCTGAACCCGGTTGAGCAAAATATCAAAAAAGTCACCCTGGTGAGTTCGAATCTGGCGGCTGCCAATCCCCAGCATCACATCCATGTTATTATGCGCAACGGAGGTACAGGAATTTCTTCCTTCAAAATGGATAATGTGCCTGTTCCTGTTTCTTCCTGGGTTATTCATCCGCAGGATGCTGCCTATTCTTATTTATACCTGGGCAACGTAGCACAAGGGTACCATACACTGGAATCTGATTCAGGTTTCAACGCACTGGCCTATGGTTATGCCAATGCAGAAAGTTATGGTTACTCTGCCGGTTCCAATATAAAAGACCTGTACCAGTACGTAAGCATACAGAATACTTATGCAACTGTCAATTTCCCGGCCACTTGCCGTAATACGCCATTTTATTTTACCATGACCTTTCCTTACCAGCCAACTTCCATACTCTGGCAGTTCAATGGTTTGTTTCCTGATTTTAATATGCCTGATCCCTCTGTTTATTTCATCGGGACAATAGTGGTCAATGGTAAAACACTTTACCAGTACAGAATTCCTACTCCTTATTCAATTCCTAATATCGGTACTTACCCGATAAAAGTCATCGCTGTAAATCCAACCCCTGACGGATGCGGTAATACACAGGAAATTAATTATGACATTCAGGTGTTTGATAACCCTGCAGCAGATTTTACCACCAATAATGTTTGCTTTCCCAACCCGGTTCAGTTTACCGACATTTCTAATACCGGCGGAAGGCCCATTATCAGCCGTTTCTGGGATTTTGGAGATAATACTACTGCCAGCATCAGCAATCCCTTGCATGTATACCCTGCACCCAGCCCGCCTCCTTATAATGCCAGGTATGCTATAATTACGGATATTGGCTGTCTTTCAGATACCACTATGCATCCGGTTACAGTTTATCCGTTACCAGTTGCCAGTGTTGACGGTACTATAGCTGTTTGCCAAAACGGAACTTCCCCGCTAATTACATTTACCGGTTCGGTGGGTACTGCACCTTACACCTTTACCTATAACATTAATGGTGGTCCTGCCCAGACGGTAACATCGCCAACCAATAGCCCGGTAGCCACCGTTACTGCCCCAACAAACATTGCAGGTACTTTTGTTTATAACCTCGTTAGTGTGCAGGATGCAAGTCCTGCAGCATGCAGTCAGGCTCAAATAGGTTCTGCAACAATTACAGTAAATCCGTTGCCTACTGCTGAACTATCCGGCACTGTTTCAGTTTGCCAGTTTGCTACACCTCCGGATGTAACATTTACCGGGGCAGCCGGCACCCCGCCATACACCTTTACTTACAACATCAATGGCGGGCCCAATCAAACTGTAACTACTTCCGGAGGAAATACAGCAACAGTACAGGCACCAACCGGTACGGTGGGTACATTTGTTTATAATCTTGTCAGCGTTCAGGATGCCAGTTCTACTGTTTGTAGCCAAAACCAATCCGGTACTTATACCGTTAATGTGAATGCATTGCCCGCAGCATCCATAAGCGGTACAACAGAAGTTTGTAAAGATGCTGCCCAGCCCCTGATTACTTTTGCCGGCAGCGGAACAACGGCCCCGTATACATTTACCTATACTATCAACGGAGGACCCAATCTTACCGTTACAAGTACAGGCAATGTGGCAACAGTACCGGTACCCACAACTACTGCAGGTACATTTACATATAATCTTATCAGTGTTGCAGATGCTTCTGCTACCTTATGCAGCCAGGCACAGACCGGATCAGTAACAGTCATTGTTCATCCCTTGCCTTCACCGGCATTTTCTGTACAGGCTACTCCAAAATGTGA
>DASUDW010000068.1:0-7197 GCA_036275415.1 Chitinophagaceae bacterium
GGATTGGTTTATGAAAGTTCATGATTATACCTGGAAACATTTTAAAGACGCTGAACAGGGAGAGTGGTTCGGCTACCTCAACCGGAGAGGTGAAGTGCTATTATCCTTAAAAGGGGGCAAATGGAAAGGATGCTTTCATATTCCCCGTTCATTATACCAGGTTTGGAAAACACTGGAATCATTATAAAAAGTGAAGAAAGGACTTTTACATAGCGTTTTCTTTTTGATGGCCACATTCACCCTGCAGGCCCAAAAGCCAATATACACAGATGTATTGGTAGTTGGCGGCGGTGCCAGTGGTGTTACGGCCGGATTGCAAAGTGCAAGGCTGGGAGTAAAAACGATCATTGCTGAAGAAACAAACTGGCTTGGTGGAATGATAACCGCTGCCGGAGTTTCGGCATTTGATGGTAACCATAATATGCCTTCCGGTATTTGGGCCGAGTTCAGGGAGCAGTTATATAAAATATACGGAGGTCCTGCAAAGGTTGCCACCGGTTGGGTAAGCAATACCTTATTTGAGCCCCATAAAGGCGACAGTATTTTTAAAGCAATGGCGGCAAGAGAGGCCAATCTTAAGGTAATGTATGGTGTTGTTTTTCGTAAGTGTATAGTAAAAGGTAAACAGGTAAAGGGAGCTGAATTTGAAGAGGTAAAAACAGGAAAAAAAATTGCTGTCTATGCAAAGCAGGTAATTGATGCAACCGAGCTGGGGGATGTAATGGCCGGGGCAGGAATACCGTTTGATGTGGGAATGGAAGCTGCTGTTGTTACCGGTGAGAATGTAAATGTTCCCGAAAGCAATGATATTATCCAGGATATTACTTATGTAGCCATTCTGAAGGATTATGGAAAGGGAGCAGACCGCACCATTGGCAGGCCAGCGGGTTATGATTCGATGGAGTTTGATGGTTGCTGTAATGAATTTTGCAGCAAGCCGGAAAAACTTACCAGTAATGTAACTGCGCAAAAAATGCTGGACTATGGCAAGTTACCCAATGGCAAATTCATGATCAACTGGCCGGGCAAAGGAAATGATACTTACCTCAATATTATTAATCTATCACCGGAACAGCGAAAAGAAGAGCTGAAAAAAGCAAAAGCAAAAACCCTGCGCTTTTTATATTTTCTCCAAACACAGTTTGGCTTTAAAAGCTTAGACCTGGCTGATGATGAATTTCCTACAGCGGACAAGCTTGCATTAATACCTTATCATCGGGAAAGCAGGAGGCTGCAGGGATTAGTTCGCTTCAAGATTCAGCATATTTCAGAGCCCTATAACTACAATTTTTACAGAACAGGTATTGCAGTGGGCGATTACCCCATTGACCATCACCACCGGGAAAATGAAAAAGCGCCGCAACACCTGGGCTTTTATCCTGTACCTTCCTACAATTTACCACTGGGAGTATTGATACCGAAACAACACAATGGAATTATCCTTGCAGAAAAAAGTACAAGCATCAGCAATGTGGTGAATGGAACTACAAGGCTGCAACCGGTAGTAATGCTAACAGGTCAGGCTGCAGGAACACTGGCCGCACTGGCTGTAAAAAATAAAAAACAGGTAAGGCAAATACCTGTACGGTTGGTACAGCAAACACTTTTAAAAAACGGTGCATACATCATGCCCTACTTTGATGTAAAGCCAACTCATCCGCATTTTATCCCCATACAAAAAATTGGAGCTACGGGAATTATAAGAGGCACAGGCCAGCATTATCAATGGGCGAACAGAACCTGGTTTTATCCGGATACAACAGTAAACGGGCCGGAGCTTTTAAAAAACCTGTTGCCTTTTGCCAGTATATCGTTGCCGGTAAGTAATGAATTGACGATCAGTGAAGCCATAATGGTAGTGGAAAAAGCTAATAAAGAGAAAGACAAATCTTTTAACGTGGATGAGAAAAAATGGAAATCGTTTGGATTGAAAAATTTTAATAAAGACCGAAAAATAACCCGGGCAGAACTGGCTGTACTGTTGGATAAGACCTTACAGCCTTTTGAAAAAAATATTGATCACCAGGGTAATCTTAACTAAAGGGCTTTTATTTCTAAACATAAAAAGACAAAAATGAAACGACTATTGCTTATGCTGATGCTGTTGATGCCGGGTACTATTTTGCTGGCGCAACAGCTAAGAGTTTCCGGAAAAGTAGCAGATGCCAATGGAAAGGGAATCGAAGGTGTATCTGTTACAGTCAAAGGAACCAAGACTGGTACGACTACAAATTCTGCCGGTGATTTTTCAATTAATGCTGCTAAAGACGCTACGCTAGTTTTCAGTTCGGTCGGTTTTGCCACCAAAGAGGTTACAGTAACCGGAAGCAGTTTGGAAGTAACCTTACAGCCTACCGCCGGCGATTTAGGTGAAGTAGTGGTTGTGGGCTATGGTACACAAAAAAGGGCCAATATTACCAGTGCGGTTGCCACAGTAAAAGGTGACCAGCTGATAAAGAGGCCTCTCGCCTCTACCAGCATGTCATTACAGGGCTTTGCACCGGGTGTTGTAATTCAGCAAAGTTCCGGTCAGCCAGGTGCTGATAATGGCAGGATCAATATCAGGGGTATTGGTTCTATTACAGGCAGCAGTTCACCTTTAATAATTGTAGATGGGGTGGAGGGAGCCAATCTTAATGATGTTGATGCAAATATTATTGATAACATTACCATCCTGAAGGATGCAGCCTCCACAGCTGTTTATGGGGTTCGTGGCACCAACGGTGTTATTATTATTAAAACCAAAAGAGGACAGGTTGGTAAAACATCAGTAGCTTTTAACAGTTTTGTTTCTAAGCAGGTTCCTACCAATTTTCCCGAGCTGCTTTCATCGGTTGAACATATGGAACTGATGAATGAATATATGGCCAATGCAGGAGGTGCTGCTCCTTTTTCCCAGGCTACAATTGATTTATATAAGACTTCCCCGGCAAACAATATGACGGTTTTTAACACAGACTGGAAAGATTTGATTTTTCAGAATAACGGTGTCATGCAAAACCACAACCTTGTCGTTAGCGGAGGTTCTGATAAAGCCAGCTTTTTGGCATCGGGTACTTATTTAAATCAACAGGGTTTGGTAACCAATAACTGGTTCAAAAAATATGATTTGCGTTTGAACGGCGATGTGAATATTACCAAAAAAATCAAATTTACGTCAGACTTGTTTTATACCCGCAGTACCAATCTTCAACCAGGAGGTATGGCACCTGTTGAAATAATTCAAAGGGGCATATCAATGGCCAGAATATTTCCCGGTAAGTTTGGGAATGAAATGTACGGAGATGCCGGTCAGTCAAACAGGATAAACCCGGTTGGTGCAGCAGAATCATCGGGATATAATAAAGCAGAAACACCTACCATTTCTGCCAGGTTTGCAGTTACCGCAGAAGTATTCAGGAATTTTATCCTGGAAGCTTCTTACAATACCCGTTCATCTTTTACCGAAGCATATGTGGCTAAAGGTTCTTATGATGTGTATAACCCCAATCCTGCAACAAATTCATATGTGTTTGCACAGGTTATCGGGGATTCAGCCCTTAGTTATACTAATTTTCGGAACAATACCAATCAATATTATGTCTCCGGAACTTATTCATATGTTTTAAAGGACAATCATCAGTTCAAATTGCAGGGTGGTTTTCAAGCATTGGATAATTTTTCCAGTGCAGTTGGGGCCACCCGCCAGGGTTTGCCGGATCCGGACAGGCCATATCTGAACCTTGCTACCAATACCAGTGTTCAGCCCAGTGTAAGCGGATCTGCCTCTGAGTTTGCATTGTCAGGCTTTTTCGGAAGATTCAATTATGCTTTCAACCAGAAGTATTTATTCGAGTTCACAGGCCGGTATGATGGTTCATCCAGGTTTAGCCAGATTCGCAATAAGCAATGGGGTTTCTTCCCGGGTGCTTCTGCCGGATGGGTAATTACAAAGGAAAATTTTATGGAGAAATTGCCCTTCATCAATTATGCTAAACTGAGGGTTTCTTATGGTGAATTAGGTAACCAGGAGGTGGGTGATAACTATCCATTTGTAGCAACGATAACTGGCGGCTCAGCATATTATTTCGGCAATTTGCTTACAGCCGGCGCCTCACTTAATGGAATTCCTAACGAAACAATTTCATGGGAGACCTCCAAGCAGACAAATGTGGGTATAGACCTTGCACTTTTAAAAAATAAGTTGAGCATAACATTTGATGTGTACAAGAAAAAAGTAGAAGATAATATTATAGACTTTCCTGTAGCCACAGCATTGGGATATACCTCATCTTCTACCATTCCTGCTAACGCTGCCTCATTTGTAAACAATGGATGGGAGTTTTCAGCAACGTACAGAAATAAAATTGGTAAACTGAATTATTCTGTAACCGGAAACCTTTCTGATGTTAAAAGCAAGGTACTGGATACAAAAGGAAGGGATATCGTAGGTAGCTCATTCCAGGTAACCCGTGAAGGATATTCCTTATACTCCTATTATGTTCTTCAAACCAATGGACTTTACCAGGCAGGGGATAATTTTGCCAGTCCCTATAATGGAACCAGGACAACCGGAGCAGGTGATATAAGATACAGGGATATAGATGGTAACGATACCATTAATGCAAAAGACAGGGTTTTAATGGGCAATAATTTTCCCCGTTATGATTACAGTCTCAATATAGCCGCAGATTACAAAGGGTTTGATTTTAATATCTACCTGTTTGGGGTTGGTAAAAGAGATAACTATATTTCTGGTGTAGCGGTGCAACCTTTTAATGCCGGTAACTGGATCGCATCAGGCCTGGTGTCTGCAAGAGACCGTTGGACAACAGGTAAGACGAATGCGGCCTATCCAAGATTATATAATGGCGGCAATGGCAACTATGTAGGCTCAGATTTCTGGTTGCGTAATGGAGCATTTATGCGTATCAAGCACATAACACTGGGTTATAGCCTTCCGGCTAATTGGCTCAAAAAGCTCCATCTTTCTCAGTTGCGATTCTATGTTAATACAGTTAATCCATTTACATTCTCGAACTATGAACCTGGTTTTGACCCTGAAGTAAGCAATACAGCCGGTTCATTCTACCCGATTATGAAAACAACAACTGTTGGAGTAAACCTGAAATTTTAAAAAACTAAATATTATTATATGAAAAATATAACGATAAAGAGTATTCTGTTCTTTACGGTAATACTTGCAGGTTTTACTTCTTGCAAGAAATATCTTGACAGAAATCCTTTGTCTGCCAATACGCAGGCAAACTTTTACCGGAATGCTACTGAGGTACAACAGGCATTAACCGGTGTTTATAATGCAATCGGTGCCAGAACAATTAGTCCCGGATTTAGCAACCCGACTCCATACTATGCCAAAATGGATTTGTATACAGAGTTGGGCATTGAGCGAAATTTATCTGGAACCATTGGATCCGGAGCCTATGATCCCAATAACGGAACAGTTGCAGAATTGTGGGCAGGGTTTTTCCAGGTAATTCAAAGGGCAAACAATCTTTTGTTCTATATGACCAAGGCCAAAGATGTGATGACCGCTGCAGAGTATAACAGGGTTGTAGCTGAAGCAAAAGTACTAAGGGCAATGGCCTATTGGCACCTCATAGCCTATTTTGGTGATGTGCCATTCTTTACAGCACCTCCGGCAACTTCTGATGAGATCTACAACTTTACCAGAACCAGTAAGAAAACCATTATTGATTTTCTTATTACAGATCTGGAATCAGCCGCCAATGATTTGGCCTGGGATCCGTCACAGCCCGGCAGAGTAAGTAAAGGAGTAGCAAAAGGAATAGCAGCAAGACTGGCAATGCTGGATAAAAATTACAATTATGCTGCTACAATTACTGATGATATTATCACCAACAGCGGCTATGGATTGAATCCGGTGTTTCAAAACCTGTTCAGAAAAGCCGGGCAAACGGCCAATGTAAATAAGGAAATAATGTTCTTTTATCCTTTTGGTGATGCAGATGCAGGGTCATTTAACTATCTCCAGCTGGTACAGGGTTCAAGAAACCAGGGAGGACAATCAAGTCATTTCCCAAGTCAGTTCCTGGTTGATTTGTTTGAGTGTACTGATGGGAAAAATATTGCAGAGTCACCTTTATATAACCCGGCAAGGCCAACAAGGAACAGGGATCCCAGAATGAGACAAACAGTAATTGTTCCAGGGGATACGGTAATAGTGCAGGGCTCTACAAACATAGTCTTTAATTTTTATGACAGATTCCTGGCCTCTTATAATACCACGACCGGTGTTATTACATTTCCAAGTACAACAGCTAATCAGGATAGTGCCAACATTTTTGGCCCAAGGTTAAACGGTCTGGGAAATCTCTGGAGAAAATATTGCCAGGACAGGGATATTAACGGTACCGCAGGTAATTTTTATAAAGTTGGCTGGGTCTATATGCGATTTGCAGAGATCTTATTGATCAATGCGGAAGCTCATTTGGAAAAAGGGTCTGCCGCATCTGTTGTAGCCACTTCTGTTAACAGGGTAAGGCAGAGAGCAGGAATGCCCAATATAGACGCAGCAACCCTCGCTGACCCCAACAAACTAAAGCAACTGGTACGCAGGGAAAAAATGGTTGAACTGGCTAATGAGGGGCTGCATATGGCAGATTTGCGGAGATGGGACAATGGAGCATATGCTGCCAGGGTAATGCCACTTCAATTATACGGTCAGGCAAATTCACCTATGCGCCTGGTAGCCGGTGTTGGACTTGAGTTTATCAATCCTGCACCGCCACCGGTATTTGATGCTACTTATGGAGTTCCCATTTCCTGGCCAAACGGAGATGCATTAAGATTGAAAAGAGAGTTAAGGATATTTAATTCTCCACAACATTTACTTTGTCCCATACCTCAGGGCGAAAGGGATAGGGTACCCGGGCTCACTCAAAATCCCGGATGGTAATTTTTTTTCATAAAGCAGACATAAGCAGAAAACAGGGCGGCGGCAACGCCGCCTTTGTTTTTTAAATTTGAATCCATGCAAAATAGAAACGAAAGCCTTGATGCATTGCGGGGCTTTGCTATATTAACGATGATCTTAAGCGGAGCTATAGCATATGGAAATGTTTTGCCCGCATGGATGTTTCATGCACAGGTACCGCCACCGGCGCATAAGTTCGATCCTTCCATTCCCGGCATTACCTGGGTAGACCTGGTGTTTCCTTTCTTTTTATTCAGCAT
>DASUDW010000069.1:0-6897 GCA_036275415.1 Chitinophagaceae bacterium
GGTGCTACAATCAGCGGGAATTTCTCAACGGTTACATTGGCCAGGTCAAGTCCAAAGCCTTTTTCTTCAGAAAGGCTGTGTTCTTTGAGCCAGAAATGGAATTTCATGATCACCCTTTCTATGAAAGGAAGTTCATTATCCTGGCTAAGGTATTTTTCCATGACCATAAACTGGAAGTCGCCTACAGTTCCGGTATTGGCGAGACTTTCATATCGGCTGATGATATTAACTTCTTTGTTGGCCACCAGGTCTTCCACCACTTTTCTGAACATCAGGTTTACCCTTGGCTCCATCCGGAAGCCAAGACGGAAATCCACCCGTATGATATCGTTCGGAATAATGTGATCTACCTTGTATTCACAGGTATAGGGGTCATCCACTGTGTCAATATGTACAAACCAGTAAATATCTGCCCGTTTGGGTTTCTTGTTAAGAATGGAATAAATGATCTTATGCTCAATTTCCTTAGGGTTATTGGCACTGGTCATATATACCAGGTGCGTGGCATACTTAGGTACTGATTTGTCATTACTCAACTCCTGTATTTTGGGTACATAGTGTTCCATACGTACAAATTCCACATACCGGTTCTTGATTTTGCGGGCACGGTACCAGATATACATTACAAAGAACATGACCATGCCGATGAGTAAGGTAATATATCCGCCGTGGATGAATTTAACCATCAATGCTACCAGGTAGCCCATTTCTATAGCCAGGTAAAGTCCCAGGAAGATATATATCCAGACGGCTTTTACCCGTTGCAGTACAAGGAAATTAGCAAACAAAATAGTGGTGGCCAGCATGGTTACTATTATAGCCAGACCGTAAGCTGCTTCCATACTGGATGATTGACGGAAAAAAAGAACCACGCCAATGCAACCAAGGAACATAATAAAGTTTATTGTCGGGATAAATAACTGGCCTTTTGCTTCAGACGGATACCTGATCCTGAGTTTCGGCCAAAGGTTTAGCCGCATAGCCTCGCTGATGAGCGTAAAGGCACCGGATACCATGGCCTGGCTGGCAATGATAGCTGCAGAAGTGGCGATAATAACCCCGGGAATGATGAACCATTGGGGCATCAGGTCATAAAAGGCATTCACACTAAGGGCATTACGGGTGGCCTCATTCATTTCTTTGCCGCCGTAATTAGCCAGGATGAAGGCACCCTGGCCAAAATAGTTGAACAGCAGGCAAATCTTTACATAGATCCATGACATGCGGATGTTCCCTCTTCCGCAATGCCCGAGGTCGCTGTATAAAGCTTCAGCACCGGTAGTACAAAGAAAAACAGCACCCAGTAACCAGAAACCTCCATCATAATTTTTCAGGAAATAGATGGCATAATATGGGTTCAGCGCTTTGAATATCTGAAAATCATCGAATACATGCACCAGGCCTAAAACTAATAACATAGTGAACCAAACAAACATTACAGGTCCAAAAAGGCTGCCTATGGAAGCGGTTCCAAATTGCTGCATGAAAAAGAACAGGAACAGTATTGATATTACAATAATTACTACGGTATTGCTGCCTTCATGAATGCCCAGGTACGGAAGCTCCCGCAACCCCTCAATGGCAGATGTAATGGAGATGGGAGGTGTAATGATACCATCTGCCAGCAGCGAAGCTCCCCCGATCATGGCAGGTATAACCAGCCATTTTTTTCGCCTTCGAACCAGCGCAAAGAGGGCAAATGTGCCACCTTCACCGCGGTTATCCGCCCTCAAAACAAGTACTACATATTTTAAAGTGGTCTGCAGTGTAAGTGTCCATATTATACAGGATAAAGTCCCGATAATAAGGCTTTCGTCAACGACCCTTCCGCTGATGATTGAATTAAAAACATAAAGAGGGGATGTTCCGATATCTCCGTAAATGATTCCAAGGGCAATAATTAATCCGGCTGCTGTGACCCTGTTCGTCGGTATTTTCACTTTGTTGGGTTGTGGTTTATTCCTTTTTACCCAGGTGATTAGCCTTTTCGCCAACCATTTTTTACGGGTATTAATTTTCGGCTTGGGGTAAAGTACAAAGGTATAGGTAAAAATAGATTATAGCAGACAACCATCTTAATTCCCTTTTTCGACTATAATAAAGATGGGGAAAACCTGTGTTTTTATCAGATTAATTTAATCACGGTTTGTTCATGTAAAAAGCTAAAATTTGGCATCCATGGTTAAATGGCTTGTGGGGTTTTGGGCATCAACCTGTAACTTTATTCTGCAAAAAAATCTATGTAGTATGTCCTTAAAGCATTGGATAGTGGTCTTACTGATTACCGGGGGCGGCTTTTCTGCCAGTTCGCAAAAAATAGTTTATTCTGAACCCGATAAAGATGATAGCCGGCGAATGAATTTTGAAGTAGCCGGAAAGATAAATGGTAATTTCCTCATTTATAAAAACGTACGGAATAAAAACTGGATAGCTATACTGAACAACGACATGCAGCAAATTGCCAAAGTGGAGCAGGAGTATGTGCCGGATAATGACAGAATGATCAATGCCGACTTCTTCCCCTACCAGGATTTTTGCTACATGATCTACCAGTACCAGAAAAAGAATGTGGTGTATTGTATGGCCTCAAAAATAGACGGGATGGGTAATAAAGTGGGCGATGTAATAGAACTGGATACTACCCATATAGGCTTTGCCACCAGTAATAAGATCTACACAGTGCTTAGCAGCGAGGATAAGAGCAGGATTTCCGTTTTTAAGATTAACAGCCGGAACAGGAGGGTTTATATTCTATCCACACTTTTATTCAATGATAAACTGGAGTTGCAGAAAAAAAGCCGGATTACAATACCCATGGAGGAAAGAAATGAATTTTTGGGAGATTTTAACCTCGATAATGACGGTGACCTCATTTTCAGCAAATTTGAAAGGACCAGCAATGATAATATCAACAGGGCCTTCTTTGTAGTAAAATATGCCCAGGCTGATACCCTGATGATGAAGGAACTGAACCTGGAAAATACCTGGTTGGATGAGATTCATATTAAGGCAGATAATGCCAATAAGCGGTACTTCCTAACTTCATTCTATTACAAAGAAAGAAGAGGAAATGTGGATGGTTTTTATTTCTATATCTGGGACAAAACAACTGCAAACCCTGCGGTAGAAAAAACCTTCATTTTTGCAGACGAATTCAGAAAGGAAGCAAGGGGAGATGCCAGTATACGAATGGCATTCAATGATTATTTTATCAGAAATATCATCACCCGAAAAGATGGTGGCTTCATCATTGCAGGTGAAGCGTATTATACCACTTCCCGGTTCAATAACTGGAACCGGTGGGATTACTTATACGGCTCACCCTATTTTGGCGGATTAAATAACTGGTATTATTCACCTTATTACCGCAATATGTGGTGGGGTACCCGTATGAACACCAACCAGGCGGTACGCTACCATGCAGATAATATTGCAGTACTTTCTTTTGACAATAAGGGCCAGCTGGAGTGGAATAGTGTAATAGGCAAAAGCCAGTTTGATGATGAAACAGACGATCGGGTTTCATACCAGGTAATGAATACGGGCGGGCAACTGCATTTTCTGTTCAACCAGCAGGAACGAAGGAATAACCTGCTGACAGATTATAGCCTGACCCCAACCGGGGAAATGACCCGGAACCCTACCCTGAAGAACCTGGATAAAGGCTATGAGTTTATGCCAAAGTACGGCAAACAGGTTAGTGCCCGCCAAATGATTGTTCCCTGTATTTATCGTAACTATATTTGCTTTGCAAAAATCGATTACAGCCAGAACTAAATAATACTATCCTTTATCCGTGACAGGCATATTTAAACAGAAAAACCCGGCAAATATCATCTTATTGCTGGTTTTCGGGGTTTTAATAAAAATTCCTGCTTTTTTTCATCCCTATACCCCCGTTCCTGATAACCAGGATGCCATATTTTATAAAGAGTTATTGAAACTTTTGCAGCCTGCCGGAAAATCAAACCCTATCCTTTACCCCGCATTAGCAGTGGGATTATTATATGTGCAGGCGATTATGCTGAACAGCTTTATTAACCGCCAGCGGATGACCAATATCCAAACTTATTATCCCGGAATGTCGTATTTGTTGCTTACTTCCTTACTTCCGGAGTGGAATTATTTCTCTGCCCCGCTGATCATCAATACCTTTCTTTTGTTCATATTGTCAGCCATCTTCAGGACCTATAATCAACAGGATGCAAGAGGGGCTATTTTCAATGTTGGCCTTACCCTGGGCATTGGTTCTTTTATTTTCCTGCCGTCATTGTCTTTTATTGTTTGGGTAATTCTGGCATTGGCCATTATGAGGCCTTTCAGGCTGGCTGAATGGCTGCTTTGCCTTGTTGGCGCTGCCACGCCATATTATTTTAACGGCGTATATTTGTTTCTTACCGATCAATGGAGCTGGGCCGGCTTTTGGTCACCGGTGCAATTGGCATTGCCATCCATTTTGCCTACTTTATGGCTGGCCGGCAGCGCATTTCTGTTAGTGATGCCCTTTCTTTTCGGGGGTTATTATGTGCAGGAAAACCTCAGAAAGATGCTGATACAAGTAAGAAAAGGCTGGAGCCTGCTTTTACTTTATTTGTTCGCAGGGTTCCTTGTTTTTTTTATCAATACAGCATCGGGCCTTGAAAATTGGGTATTACTTGCTGTACCTTTTGCAGCCTTTCATGCAAGTATGTACCTGTATGCCAGTTTTCGTATTGTGCCACAGCTTTTTTTCTGGCTCTCTGTTGGTTTTATTCTCATTTATCAGTACGGTGGACCGGGTTGGTAAATGGTGGAAAATACTTCGGTAGCCGGGATTATCTTTGCAATTCAATAATTAATATTCACCAGGTATGAAATTCGGTGTAGTTGTCTTTCCGGGCTCCAATTGCGACAGGGATATGTATGATGCCCTTCGGTATGACCTTGAGCAAGATGTAACAATGCTATGGCATAAAGATAAAGACCTCAGTAAATTCAGTACAGATGATTGTATAATCCTCCCCGGAGGTTTTTCCTATGGTGATTATTTACGTTGTGGCGCAATTGCCCGTTTCAGCCCGATGATGCAGAGTGTGATCGAATTTGCCAATGCCGGTGGTAAGGTGTTTGGCGTATGCAACGGTTTTCAGATATTATGTGAATCACATTTATTGCCGGGCGCCTTATTGAGAAATGCCAACCAGCAGTTTGTTTGTAAAAATGTTTATATAACCAATGATACAGGCAAGCCCTATAAAATTCCAGTGGCTCATGGTGAAGGACGATATTATGCTGATGAAAAAACATTGGATGAACTGGAGGCTAACGGGCAGGTAATATTTTACTATTGCGATGAAAAAGGAAAAATAACGGCAGAAGGTAATCCCAACGGATCTACCCGCAATATTGCCGGAATCTGCAATGCTGAGAGGAATGTATTCGGTATGATGCCACATCCTGAAAGGGCCTGTTCGGCTGTACTTGGTAACACCGATGGACGGGAAATCATACAGTCATTATTGATGGCTAAGCAACTGGTGGGCTAAATACCTCATCTTATCATTAATTTAACAGTGTACATCATTTTCATTTCTAATAAAAATTGCACTGGCCCTAATTTTGTAAAATAATAGTTTGATAAAAGATATGAAGAAGCTCCTTTTACCTGTTTTAATCGTATTGACTGGTTTTACCTCAAATGCACAGCTTAACCCGGTAACCTGGTCTTTTTCTGCCAAAAAAACGGGTGATAAAACCTATGAAGTACAAATGGTAGCCACCATGCAAACCGGCTGGCACCTTTATTCCCAGGCACAGCCTGATGATGCGATTGCTATTCCCACTACATTCACCATTACACCCAATCCGTTATTTACGCTTGATGGAAAGATCAAAGAAGTAGGTAAAATGGAAGTGATGAAAGATAAAGACCTTGGTGTTTCTGCCAATCAATATTCAAAAACGGTGACTTTTGTACAAAAGATCAAATTAAAGGCAAATGTGAAAACCAATTTCAAAGGGAATGTGGAATACCAGACCTGTGACGATAAAAAATGCCTGCCGCCCAAAACCGTTAATTTTGATGTCGCTATCAAGTAAAAAATGATATAAATTGCTTTGTATATAACGGGTTCTGCTACAGAACTCGTTTATTTTTTAATATAACCGGCATGTTTAGAAAATCAAAAAGACTAATTGCTTTTTTTACAGGAATACTTTTTTCGGTTTTTGCCCAGGGCCAGGAGAAACCTGTAAGTTTTAAATATCAGCAGGAAGTAAAAGGAACGGAAGGCAGCCTAACAATAAAAGCTGTTATTAAGGAAGGCAGTAAATTATATTCCATCAAATCTTTCGGGGCAGAGGCACCTATCAATACGCAGATCAGCTTTGACAGTACATCCCGCAAATTCCTGGATGAGACAATAATTGAATCAGGAAATGCCAAAACTGAAAAAGATGCCTCATTTAATACAACGGTTACTTTTTTCACAGATTCAGTACAATGGCAGCAGAAACTAATCATAGCAGATAAAGACACTGCAGTTATTAGCGGTACCCTTACTTATTTTGTAAAAACCGGGGAAGAATACAATAATTATGAGGAACCCTTTAAAGTAACTGTAATCAAAGCTGCTGAAAGGAATAACGATAATGTTGCGGGAGGAAAGGGGTCATTAAACGATAATTTAAAAAACCGTTCGTTGTTTTGGATTTTCCTGGCGTCTTTTGGCGGCGGGTTACTGGCAGTGATTACCCCCTGTGTTTTCTCTATGGTTCCTGTAACTGTTAGTTTCTTCACTAAAAGAAGCAAAACAAGGGCCGAAGGGGTAAAAAATGCTTTCTTTTACTCTGCATCCATTATTATCATTTTTACACTTCTTGGTTTACTGATTACTTTAATATTCGGACCGGCAGCCT
>DASUDW010000070.1:0-18066 GCA_036275415.1 Chitinophagaceae bacterium
CCTCCAAGATCGATTCCCGCACCATTCTGGATACTGGAGGGGCCGAGCAATTGATCGGTAAAGGGGATATGCTGGTTTCCCATAATGGCGAACTGACCCGGCTTCAATGTGCGTTTGTAGATACACCGGAGGTGGAGGAAGTGGTGGAGTTTATCGGAGAGCAGCGGGGTTATCCCCATGCCTTCCTGTTGCCCGAATACATTGATGAAAAGGAACTGGAAGGAAAGGACTTTGATATGTCAGACCGGGATTCCCTTTTCGAAGATGCAGCCCGACTAATTGTGCAAAACCAGATAGGTTCTACATCTCTTTTACAACGCCGGATGAAGCTGGGTTACAACCGGGCAGGCCGCCTGATGGACCAACTGGAAGCTGCCGGAATTGTAGGCCCTAACCAGGGCAGCAAAGCCAGGGATGTGCTCATTAAAACTGAGATAGAACTGCAGCAGCACCTTGATGCACTGGGCTGATAGTTACCGGCTTGTTAAGAAATTTTACCATTGTTAAATGCGGGCAACCCGGTACGTTCATTGCCTGTCCTGTATGTGTAATTAAGCTATCTTTGCGGCCCCGGACAGTAAACCACCTGCCCGGGGATAACAAAGCCGCCACACAAACAAACTAGAATGAAGAATTTATACCTGTCTGCCGCCTTTTCACTCATTTCCGTATTGGCGCTGGCACAAACAAAAAGCGATCCGGCTGCCAAAGCAATCCTTGATGCCGTAAGCGCCAAATTCAAGACATTTACCACTGTAGAAGCTTCCTTTTCTTACAAAGTAGAAAATGCATCCGGTAAGGCCCTTTCTACGAAAACCGGTACTATTAAAATGAAAGGAACCAAGTACAGGGTCAGCTTCAGCGGGCAGGAAATTTTCTGTAACGGTACTACGGTTTGGAACTACGACAAGGCTGCCAATGAGGTTACTATCAGCAAACTGGATGCTTCCAGTGGTATGATCACACCTCAAAAGCTTTTTACCAATTTCTACGACAAAGACTTTTTGTATATGCTGAATGGCGAAAAAAAGGTAGGCAGCAAGACCGTTCAGGAAATTGAAATGACTCCGGTGGATAAAAGCAAGCCTTTTTATAAAGTATATGTATTGGTGGATAAAGCTGCCAAAACCATTTACAGTACCAAAGTGCTGGAAAATGCCGGCAACCGTTATTCGTACACCGTAACTACGATGAAAACTAACTCGCCGCTGGCAGATAACATGTTCACATTTGATAAAAGTAAATATCCGGGTGTAGAAGAGGTCGATTTGCGGTAAAATGTTCCGGTCAATAACGAATAGCCTGCAAATTACCTGCAGGCTTTTTTATGCCCGGCAGGTTGTAAAATAAATAATATTCTAAGATGGCAATCTTGAATTCCTGCTTGTAAGGAAGCCAATTAAAAAGTAAACTGCTGCGTTTAAGAGCAAGTTAAAAACGAAATTGATTAGTGTGTCACTGACAGAATGGGACTTGCTGTCAATTTTAATAAACAGATAGACAGAATAAACAATTCCCGCAGACAATATCAGCCATCCAATAACGGAAGAAGGTACCGGAATAATTCCGGCCATTCTGAACCAGGGTAATTTCATTATTTAAAGTTAAAAAAGGATTCTTAATTTCAGGTTCAATACCTGCAAGTTAACCGGAACAATGGTGTATCGGAGTTAAATTACTGGCAGGCTCATTTTACAAGTTCCAAAGTTTTATTGTAAGGTATAATACAATAAAAAGAATGCCGCCAAGGGCTAATACAAATAGAAAATCTGCGAGGCTTTCTAATTTTTGCTCCTTTTCTTTATTTTCTGCTTTTATCGAGGCAAATGATAAAATGCAGGAAATGGTCAATAATATCGCAACCACAGAGGCAAACTCGTCAATTAAGCTGTTTTGAGATTTTTCAGAAACATGTAAGGATGTAATAACCAACAAACAGAAACCTAATAAATTAGTTGCTGTTCCTAAAATATGCTGTGATGTTCTATTTGACATAAAAATGTAAATGCATCAATTATATCAGTTTGTGCTCATAGGCATATTTCACTAATCCTATCACAGAGTTGGTATTTGTTTTACGAAAAATGTTCTTTCGGTGAGTTTCTACAGTACGTTCAGAAATAAATAATGTTTCTGCAATCTGTTTATTGTTGTATTCTTTTTCTATCAGTTGAATGATCTCTACTTCCCGGCTGGTGAGGTGGGCTTCTTCTTTTTGCTTGCGCCGGTTGCTGGTACGTTGCAACTCATCTATCACTTCCTCGCTGAAATAAATGCCGCCATTGGCAATCTTTTCCAGGGCAGTTACCAGCTCCTGTTTGCCGATATTCTTCAATACATAACCGGAGATGTCTGCATCATTGATCATTTCATTTACCAGGTCTCCTTGTCCGCTCATGGAGAGGGCCAATATTTTTACAGATGGATACCTGTCCTTTACCTGTTTTGCCAGCTGGTTTCCCGGCAGTTTGGGCATCATTACATCTGTAAGCAGCACATCCACCGGCGATTCGGCCATTTTTTCAATTACTTCACCCGAATTGGTGGTGGCAAAGGCAAAATTAAATTTATCATGACCTTTTAGTAAGGAGGTGAGTCCGTCAATTACAATCTGGTGGTCATCTACCAGGGCTAGTGTGATCTTTCCGTTTTTCATGTGTGGTTCTGGTTTGAAAAATACGATGAATTTGGTTTTTGCAGCCATTCTGTTTTTCTGACTGACGCTATAATGGATGCCGGGGTTGGGGGAATTGCAGTTGGGGAAATGTTAAAGGCGAGAAAATGGAGTGTGGAGAGTGGAAAATGGGGTTTGTGGCCTTTCGACAACCTAAGGGTAATAACGGGTTGTGGCGTATCGAAAGGGTCAGGTTGTCAGGGGAACATGAATGCCGATTACGGTACCCCGGCCGGGGGCAGAGTCGAAATCCACCGTGCCTTTCAGGTACTCTATCCGGGTGATGATATTGCGAAGGCCGATCCCCTCAAAGTTCTCTTTATCATTGGGATTGAAGCCTTTACCATTGTCTTCTATAGTACCGCTGATACCATCTTTGTCACGGATCAGGGATATGTCAAGGGTACTGGCACCGGCATGTTTCAGGGCATTATGTACACATTCCTGCACCACCCGGTATAATACAGTTTCTATATTCGAATCAAGCCTTTCCTCCAATCCTTCCGTATACACTTGTACCTGTAGTTTTTTGCTGCTTATTTTGTTCACAAACTCCTGAATAGCAGTGGCCAGGTTATTTTTAAGCAAGGCATTGGGCATCATTATATGTGAAACGGTGCGTACTTCCCGGCAACTCTCATCTACCAATTGGATCACTTTTTCCAGGGCCTTTTTTTGTTCTTCACTGGTAAACTGAATTTCAGATTCAAAGGCTGATAGGTTCATTTTGGCGGCACTCATCATTTGACCAACCCCATCATGAAGGTCTTTGGCTATACGCTGCCTTTCTTTTTCTTCCGCTTCCAGAATGGCACGGGCGGCTTCTTCCTGCTGTTTCATGATCTCGGCCTGCAGCTGGCTTTCTTTTTTTAGTTTATATCTTTTGTATTGGGAGTGGGCCAGTAAAGCTGAGAGCAGTACAAGCCCTGCAATTCCAATGAACAGGTAATTCTGCATACGAAGGCGGTTTTGCTGCGCCTGTATTTGTTGCTCTTTACGGGCATCTTCATATTGCGAATTCAGTTTTTGAATTTCTTTCGTTTTTTCCAGGGTAAAAAGACTGTCCCGCAAGGCAGATCTTTTGTTGAAATACTCAAAAGCTTTCTGAAAGTCGCCCTGTTTTTGAGCTACCGACGAAAGTTCATTGTAATTATTCGACAGCAGTTCAGGGTACTTTAGTTTCTCGGCCATGTTATTACTGAGGGTCAGGTATTCTATAGCCTTTACATAATCTCCTTTACCATTCATAGCCACACCAAGGTCGGAGTAGGTTAGGGCTATGGCAAAACTGTCTTTGAGTGCCTGTCGAATTTTCAGGGCCCTTTGCAGGTTTTCTACAGCGAGGTCATATTTTTTCTGGATGACATAAACACCGGCAATATTGCTGAGAGAGTAAGAAACGCTGAGTGAATCTCCGGCTTTCTCTGCCAGTTTCATGGAAGAAGTATAGCGGTTGATGGCTTCTTTATAGTCATCCAGGTATTCAAATACCACTCCTGATTCATTCAGGATCATAGCCATGCCGGATGTGTCATTCAATTGCCTGTAGATAGCGTCTGCTTTATTATAGTTGGCAATAGCTTTGTCAAGGTCTTTTGTTTTACGGTAGAGTTTGGCCAGGTCATTATAGACCGGGGCCAGCTTTTTTTTCTCCTCATTCTTTTCAAAGATGGAGATAGATTCAAGCAGGTTTTTGGCTGCCAGGTCGTATTTGCCGGTGAAGTAATTAGCTACTCCTATCTGGTGTTTCAGACGGGCTACACTGAGGGAGTCGGTGTGTTTTCTTGCCAGTTTCAGGGCTTTATCACCTTCAAGAATGGTGGAATCAAAATTTTTCAGCTGATAACTTTCCACCAGTTGTATCGCTGCATTGATCTGCTGTTCATAAGGCCTGTTGGATTGCATAACCTTTCTCAGGCTGTCAGCATTCACCTGGGCTGTGGCGCCCAGCAAAAGAAAAAGGAATGATATCAATAGGTTCAGCCTTTTCATGAAAATCAGAGGTTTAAAACATCTTTCATGGTAAAGAACCCTTTTTTGTTGCTAATAAATTCTGCTGCCAGCACAGCGCCGGTGGCAAAACCGGTACGGTTATGCGCCGTGTGGATGATCTCAATATTGTCAATCACCGAAGAATATTTAATACTGTGTGTGCCGGGAGCCGGGTCAATACGCTGGCTGATAATTTCCAGGTCTTCGGGATTATCGCTCAGCTCATTTACCCATTGCTTTTTTCTTTTTACTTTTTCCAGTATTTGTTCGGCCAGTGTAATGGCCGTGCCGCTGGGGGCATCCTTTTTTTGGGTGTGATGGGTCTCTTCCAAAATCACTTCATATTCTTTATGCGGGGCCATCAATTCAGCCAGTTTTTTGTTTACTTCGAAAAATATGTTGACCCCTACGCTGTAATTGCTGGAGTAAACAAAAGCCCCGTTTCTTCCGGCACTATATTTTTTCATTTCATCCAGTTTGTCGGTCCACCCGGTGGAACCGCATACAACTGGTACGTCAAAATCAATACATTTTTTCACATTGTCATAGGCACTGTGTGGGCTTGTAAACTCAATGGCTACATCAGCCTTTTCCATATTTTCCCGGGTAAAATCATGCAGGTTGGGCTGGTCAATTTTAAGTACAACCCGGTGGCCCCGTTGCAGGGCAATTTCTTCAATGGCTTTGCCCATTTTACCATATCCGATCAGTACTATGTTCATGTAAATTTTTTATTTGTTGTAAAAAGCCGGCATCCGTCTCCGGACAAATGTAATTATTAAAAATGGCGGTGAAGTAAGTGGCAGTACGGATTTTATTTGCCAATATGAAGGATCAGGCTAAGCCCATTAGTCCTTGCAAGGTCGCTATAGCCCGGTTTCAGTCGAAGGCTGAGATCGGGGGTGATGTCGAAGCTTTTAAGGTGAGCATCTACGGTGGCATCTACTACATTCAACCCCCAAAGTAATATGAATACAAGTGCAGAATAATCAATGTCTCTTCTGAACTGGTTTCGGTAAAATTTCAGCGACTCCTCACTCAGGGGTTTCAATTTATCCTTAATGCTGGCAAATAGTGTTGAATCTGTTTTGTAAACCCGCATGTTGTATTTCACCCTGTAGGCAAATTTGGTGTCCTTATAATTACCCAGGTTGTATATAAAAATACCGGCACAGGTACCCATTGCCCCGTAAACAATTGGCAGCTTCCAGTATTTTTTATTGTAGATCTGTCCCCATCCGGGTAAAATTGCAGAACGCAGTGCTGCTTTGCGGGGGCTATGTGCTTTACTAAGTGAATCATACCGGCTACCGCCTGTTTTTTTATTTTCCTTACTGATGGAGTCCTCTTTTTTTATTGTCAAAGGTTTATCCTCCTGACCATACATTGCAGATGCAGTCAGCAAAAAGTAAACAAAAAAGACTACCGGTATTTTATTCTTCATCATTAATCAAGCGGTGCATTCATTTGCCGGAGAATCTTGTTCAGTTCTTCTGTTGAGTAATAATCGATCGTTATTTGTCCGCTGCCATTGCGGCTGTGCCTGAGTTTTACCCGGGTACTGAAATGCGATGCTAATTTATCTTCAATCCGCTGAAAGGGGCCGGGCAACTGGTTTTTTGAAGTTTTTTTAACAGCGCCATCTTTATAAAGGTTTCTTACCAGGGCCTCTGTTTGCCTTACGGAGAGGCCTTTGTTCTTTATTTCTTTAAAAATGAATAATTGTTTGTCGATAGTATCAACGTTGATAAGTGCCCTTGCATGTCCCATACTGAGTTCGCCATTTCTGACTGCCAGTTGAATATCAGGCGGCAGTTTCAGCAGTCTGATGAAATTGGCAACGGTACTTCTGTCTTTGCCCATTCTCTCAGCCACCTGCTCCTGGGTAAAGTCAAGTTCCTCCATCATCCTCTTATAGCTCAGGGCCACTTCCATCGCATTCAGGTCTTCCCGTTGCAAATTTTCCAATAAGGCCAATTCCAGGAGCTGTGCATCATTGGCCTGCCTCACATAGGCCGGAATATCTGCAATACCTGCCAGTTTTGCTGCCCGCCACCTTCTTTCGCCGGATATGAGCCGGTATTTTCCGGAAGGAAGTTTTGATACGGTTACAGGCTGAATGATGTCATGCATTTTAATGGAGTCTGCCAACTCCTGCAATGTTTTCTCATCAAAGTCGCGGCGGGGTTGTTTAGGATTGGCCTCAATATCAGCAACGGGTATGCGGTTAATACCCGTTACATTTTCCACCACATTCGATTTAAGGTGGCCGCTGCTGGTCTTAAGGTCGGAATCTATACTCTGTAACAAAGAGCGGATGCCTTTGCCAAGCAGATCTTTATTTTGTTTGGGATTGGTCATGTGATTTCAAATTTTAGTCCCGATTATAACAGGGATTGAATCGTAGGTTTAATGCTATAATTCAAGAATTCGTTCATCATTCTTAATTTTCGTCATATCATTTTTCTGCAAAATTTCTTTTGCTAGGTTCAGATAGTTTACAGATCCTTTACTGCTGGCATCATAAAGTATGACGGGTTTACCGGCACTTGGTGCTTCAGCAAGTCTTGAATTTCTATGGATGATGGTACTGAAAACCATGTCATCAAAATGCCGCCGCACCTCACTTACTACCTGGTTGCAAAGCCGGAGACGGCCGTCATACATGGTCATCAGTATGCCTTCAATAACCAGTGAAGTATTCAGCCTGCTCTGAACAATTTTGATGGTATTTAATAATTTGCCCAGCCCTTCCAGTGCGAAAAATTCTGCCTGCACCGGAATGACGACTGAGTCAGCCGCCGTCAGGGCATTTACCGTTATCAACCCCAGGGAAGGAGAACAGTCAATGATGATGAAATCATAGTCATTCCGAATTGATTCGAGTATATTTTTCAATACCATTTCCCGGTTGGGGTAATTGATCATCTCAATTTCAGCCCCCACCAGGTCAATATGGGAAGGAATGAGGTCAAGATTGGGGATTTCTGTTTTTAATATTACTTCTTTTGCTTTCGCTTCATTTACCATGCAGTCGTAAAGGCTCTGGGTTACATTATGCAGGTCGAAACCAACACCTGTGGTGCTGTTGGCCTGCGGGTCGCCATCTACCAGTAAAGTTTTATACTCAAGTACGGCAAAACTTGCTGCCAGGTTGATGGCAGTGGTGGTTTTTCCCACTCCTCCTTTTTGATTAGCTACGCCAATAATTCTTCCCATGTTCAGAAATCCTGTATTTTAAATCGTTATGCTCTTTCCAATTTCCACCAGGTGCAACTGACAGCCTGCTTTTTCAAAGGCTTCAAATGCTTTAGCATGATCTATTTTAATAAATCCAAAAGTATCGTAATGAACCCCAATGATTTTTTTACAATCGATCATGCGGGCCGCTTCCGCTGCATCTTCATAGCCCATGGTAAAGTTGTCGCCAATGGGTAAGACCGCAAAATTTAGTTTTGCCCATCGGGGAATCAATTGCATATCCAGTGTAAGTGCTGTATCGCCGCTATAATAAAAACTGCCTTCATTGCTGGTAACGATAAAACCCATGGGGTTTCCTCCATAGCTGCCATCCGGTAACCCGCTTGAATGCTGTGCCACCACACAGCGAACACTAAACCCTTCAAAATGCCATTGACCGCCGGTATTCATCGGGTGCGCATTGGTGACCCCTTTCTTGCCAAGCCATTCATAAACCTCCCAACTGCCCACCACTTTGGCACCGGTAGCTTGTGCAATGGCAACACAATCGGCAATATGGTCGGCATGGCCGTGGGATACAAAGATGTAATCTGCCTCAATAGCTGCAATATGTATGTCTTTTGCCAGTTCGTTGCCGGAAATAAAGGGATCGAACAAAAGCTTTTGGCCGGCTGTTTCAACCAGGAAGCAGGAATGGCCGTAATAGGTGTACTTCATATGCTTAAAATTGAAGGAAGGCAAAAATAAGTGTAAAGCAATTCAATGCCCATAACCTGTGTCGGCTTAAATTTGACGTTTTATTTATGCGTAATTCTCCTTTTTGGTGGATTTTGATAGGCTTCATGGCCTTGCTGGACCTGTACTTTTTCCAGGCATTAAAAGTAGTGGCAGGCAGTGCTTCACCACGGGCCCGAACAATACTCTTTACCCTTTATTGGGTGCTTTCGGCAGCAGCCATTATAGTTTTGCTGGTTTTGCCATATATCCATTTTGAAAAGCAGGCAAAATTTGTCCGGACTACTATTTTTTCTGTTATCGCCGGTTTGTTCTTTGCCAAGCTGATTGCCTGTTTCTTTTTTGTACTGGATGATCTCAGAAGGGCTACGCAATGGATTGCAGGCAAGTTATTTTTTCAAAAACCCCAAAATACAGGCTTGCAGGGGAGTGAAGCTATTTCCCGTTCTGCTTTTCTTAGTTGGACAGGTATGTTGATGGGGGGCTCACTTTTTGGCACACTTATCTATGGTTTTGGTAACAAATACCGTTATGAAATCAGAAGGGAAAAATTAGCTTACCCCAATTTGCCGCAGCCATTCAGGGGATTGAAAATTGTGCATATTTCAGACATCCATTCCGGCAGTTTTACTGATAAAGATGCTGTAATGCGGGGTGTAAGTAAAATACTAAAAGAAAAACCGGATCTCATTCTCTTTACCGGTGATTTGGTGAACAATGTTGCCGATGAAATGAAGGACTACACCGATGTATTCAGTAAATTGAATGCCCCGTTGGGTGTATATTCTGTGCTCGGAAATCATGATTATGGTGATTATGTAAACTGGGATAGCGAAGAGGATAAAAAGGCAAACCTGGAAAGGCTAAAGCAGGTGCATAGTTCAATGGGCTGGCGATTATTGATGAATGAACATGTTGTACTAGAAAAGGAGGGGCAACAAATTGCGCTGCTGGGGATAGAAAACTGGAGTGCCAAGGCCCGTTTTCCCAAATACGGAGACCTGCATAAGGCCTATGCCGGTTCAGAGAATTATCCATTTAAAATTCTGATGAGCCACGATCCGTCCCACTGGAAAGAGGAAGTGCTCCCTGCATATCCGGACATAGACCTGGTCCTTTCCGGCCATACCCATGGTATGCAATTCGGGGTAGAAATTCCGGGCCTCCGCTGGAGCCCTGTCCAGTATGTGTATAGGGAGTGGGCCGGATTGTACGAGACATCTTCAGGTTCAGGTATGGCTGCACAAAGGTTATATGTAAACAGGGGATTTGGCTTTATCGGATATCCCGGCAGGGTAGGTATTTTACCTGAAATAACCGTATTGGAGCTTGTATAGCAACGATTTCTGTCTTGTTTCCCTCAATAAATCCCCGTGTTTTTTCGTTATCAGTGTGGTATTTTTTTAAACCATTTGTTAAAAAGCAAGTCACACAACCGCTTTCTGATTCTTGAGAAATAAATCTCAGGTTCAGGATGTCCGACTCAACTGCCTGATGCCCCGAAGAAAATGGTCCATATTGCCGGCCTTATTACTACTCTGTGCTTCTGCCGGGGCGCAGCAGAGTATGCCTGATTCTGTCATTAATCCCGCAAAAGATATATCGCTAATTGATACCACCCTGGACTATGATCAGTTATTCAGGGATTTTGATGCTTTCATGGATTCCATCCTTTCGCCCAATAGCTATCTTCTTGCCAGCATTTCGGTAAATAAGGGCTATTACAACTTTGAAACAAAATCAGCTACTGCTGTTACTACTTCCAGAAAGCTCACCTATTCGCCCACATTGGCTTATTATCATAAAAGCGGAATAGGGCTCACCGGCACCGGTGCCATAGTAGATGACGGACAAAATATGAACTTGTTTCAGGTAGCTGTAACTCCTTCATTCGACTACCTGAAAAACAAAAATTTTGCAACAGGTATTTCTTATACCCGCTTTTTTACCAAAGATTCGTTGCCTTTTTATACTACACCGCTTCAGAATGAGTTGTATGCCTACTTTACCTACCGAAAATGGTGGGTAAGACCAATGCTGGCTATGAGTTATGGCTGGGGCAGCCGAACCGATTATCTGCAGCGGGAAGAACTCATACAGGACCTGCGACTGAGAAGGAGGGGCTTCACTTACATTAATACAGAAGAAACAGTGAGGGATTTCTCCCTGATTGCTTCATTGCGCCACGATTTCTACTGGCTCGATGTATTTACCTATAAGGACCATATCCGCTTTACACCCCAGGTGTCATTTACCAGCGGCACCCAGAAATTTGGCTTCAACCAAAGCTCAAATACCTACGCCACCACGGTGAGAACTGGCGCCAATGTGCTTTTCAACAGTGAAAATGTGTACCTGGATGATCAGTTAAAGTTTCAGCCGCTTTCTTTAACCCTGTTTTTACGAGGGGAGTATAATATTGGCAAGTTTTTTATTCAGCCGCAGTTTATGCTCGACTATTATTTTCCGGCAAAATCAGAAAACCTGAATGCCCTTTTTCAGTTGAATATGGGTTTCATTTTTTAGCAGTTCAGTAGATTACCTTTTATCTATCTGAATACACTTATAAGACGTTAATATTTTTTAACACCTATGAGGCCTGTATGGCATTATCCTTGAAACTTTTGCAGGACTCAAATCACTAACCATTTTTAATGATATGCTTTTAAATTGTTCTTTTCTCTTTACAGGTTTCAGGTAAATAGTAAAGTTTCAGTTTATAGCATTTCAAAAAATCTAAAAAAAAGTAACAACATGAAAACAAAATTCCTCTTTTTGCTGGCAGCTTTAATGGTAACTGCAGCAGGCATGGCCCAGTTTCATCTGGGTGTAAAAGGCGGTGCCAATATCACCAAGGTAGATGGAAAATCATTTAAAGACGAATTCCGGTATGGCTACCACCTGGGCGGCTTTGCCGAAATACGGATGGGCAACAAATTTGTACTGCAGCCGGAAGTATTATTCAACCAGTATGCAACACGGCTTGACAGTAATTATAAGAATGTGTACCAGGACGTATTTAACGGTAACAGCAACATCAAATTGAATTATTTGTCGATACCGATTTTAGTTAACTACAAACTAATAGGTAGTTTTCTAAGCCTGCAGGCGGGTCCTCAGTTTGGTGTCTTGATCGATCAGAGCCGGACTGTATTACAAAATGGGGGAGATGCATTTAAGAAAGGTGATTTTTCTATGCTGGCCGGTCTGAATTTTAAGGTGGGTCCTATGCGGATCAATGGCCGCTATGCAATTGGTTTAAATAATATCAGTGATATTACCAATGATAATGAATGGAAAAGCCAGGGCTTCCAGGTTTCTGTGGGGTTAGCCCTTTAACTTAATCTGGCCATGAATAACAACGGGGCCTTCCGGACAGGAAGGCCTTTTTTTTATTAATCCTTATGCCTCAACGACATATTTTGGCAGTTTTTTTACCCGGGCATAAATCTTGACAATACTGAATTCCCTGATTACTTTTACCCCCCTGCCTTTGACCATCTGGTAAAGGTGACAATTTGTCTAAAGAAGATTGAATTATGAAGTTTGATAAATTATTGCTGCGAGCGGAAGATGAAATGGATTTTTTGCCGATCATACCCTTGAATGAAACAGAACAGGATGATGTGAACGGGATAGAAGTGCCTTCCGAAATACCCCTTTTGCCGTTGAGGAATACCGTTCTTTTTCCCGGTGTGGTACTGCCTATTACAGTAGGCAGAGATAAGAGCATAAAAGCGGTGAATGAAGCCTACAAAGGCGATAAACTGGTAGGGGTTGTGGCGCAAAAAGATACCAATATTGAAGATCCTTCAGTAAACGACCTGGAACATGTTGGAACGGTGGCCAGGATTATTAAGCTGATAAAAATGCCGGATGGGGGTACTACCATCATCATACAGGGTAAAAGCAGGTTCAGCATTGATGCCGTATTGAGTGATGATCCTTTTTTCAAAGCAAAAATCACCAAACTGGAAGAAGAAGAGGCCCCGGCTGATGAGGATTTCAAGGCCTATGTGGCCAATATCAAAGATCTGGCTGCAGATATTGTACAACTGTCGCCCAATATACCAACTGAAGCGTCCATCATTCTCAGAAACATAGAAAACCCTGCCTTTCTGATTCATTTTGTCAGCAGTAACCTGAATACGGATATTAAGGACAAACAACGTTTGCTGGAAACAAACAAAATCCGGCAAAGGGCTGAATTACTGATGCAGTTGCTACAGAAAGAATTGCAATTCGCTGAGCTAAAGAATAAAGTGACGACAAAGACCCGGGCCGAGATTGATAAACAACAAAGGGAGTATTTTCTGCAGCAGCAACTAAAAAGTATTAAGGAAGAATTGGGCGGTGACGCAAATTCTCAGGAGGTGAAGGAAATGCAGAAAAAGGCTGAAGCCAAAAAATGGCCGGCTGCTGCAAAAGAAATGTTTAAAAAGGGGGTAGAAAAACTGGAAAGGATGCATCCCAGCACCCCTGATTATTCAGTAGTATACAATCACCTGGACCTGATGCTTGAATTGCCATGGGAAGAATGTACAGAAGATATTTATGACCTGAAGAAAGCCAAAAAGACCCTCGATGCTGATCATTATGGGATGCATAAAATAAAAGAAAGGATTTTAGAGTACCTCGCCGTATTGAAATTAAAGGGCGATATGAAAAGCCCGATATTATGTTTTGTGGGCCCGCCCGGTATCGGCAAAACATCTTTGGGTAAAAGTATAGCTGCGGCCATCGGCCGAAAATATGTTCGGTTAAGCCTGGGTGGCCTGCACGATGAAAGTGAAATACGAGGGCATCGCAAGACATATATTGGCGCTATGCCGGGCAGGATTTTACAATCTATCAGGAAAGTAAAATCATCCAATCCGGTGATGATACTCGATGAGATCGACAAAGTAGGAAATGATTTTAGGGGAGATCCTTCTTCTGCTTTATTGGAAGTGCTGGATCCTGAACAAAACAATACTTTTTACGATAATTATCTTGAACTGGAATACGACCTGAGCAAGGTTTTATTCATTGCAACTGCCAATAACATTCAAAACATACAACCTGCCTTGCGGGACAGGTTAGAGATCATTGATCTAAGCGGGTATGCGGTAGAGGAAAAAATAGAAATTGCAAAACGACACCTTTTTCCCAAGCAAAAGGAGATGCATGGCCTTAAAAGCAGCCATTTCAAGATTTCTGATAAGATCTTAGAAAAGATGATTCAGGATTATACCCGGGAAAGTGGTGTCAGGGAACTGGACAGGTTGCTGGCATCTCTCATGCGGTTCCAGGCCAAGGAATTGGCGCTAAAAGGAAAACTGAAATCCAGCCTTACTGCCAATGACATTGAAAAAATTTTAGGGAAGCCGAGGTATAGTAACGATATGTATAAAACCGCCAATATGCCGGGTGTGGCTGTGGGCCTTGCCTGGACATATGTGGGCGGAGACATTTTGTTTATTGAAGCCACCTTGAGCGATGGTAAGGGTGATCTTCGCCTGACTGGTAATCTTGGAAATGTAATGAAAGAAAGTGCCAGCACCGCTCTTACCTACTTACAGGCAAATGCCAAAAAGTATAACATTGACCCTAAGTTGTTTGAAAAGAAGAATATTCATGTACATGTACCCGAAGGGGCTGTACCGAAAGACGGGCCCAGTGCCGGAATTACCATGATGACATCCATTGCTTCGGCCCTGACGGGGAAAAAGGTAAAGCCTTACCTGGCCATGACGGGTGAAATTACCCTCAGGGGGCAGGTTTTACCGGTAGGAGGTATAAAAGAAAAAGTATTGGCGGCAAAAAGGGCCGGGCTGAAAGAAATAATCCTTTGCTGGCAAAATGAAAAGGATGTACAGGAGATAGATTCGGCTTTTATCAAGGGGATACGCTTCCATTTTGTGAAAAATATGAGCCAGGTAATGGATCTTGCCCTTGTAGAATAAATATTTTGATTTTTGTCAACCAACCTTCTGTTCTGTTGTTAATATTCATACATGTTGGTTGTTTAAAATTACCCGTTTTAGGGTAAGGAAGTCCCCCTGGTTGCTGGGGGATTTTCTTTTTACAAAGGCCTAATTTCGTAATCTGTGAAAATTATTCTGGCAGTATTAGCTTTTTTATTAAACACAAAGGGTTTTACTCAAACTCTTGGCGGTAATGCTGTCTTCAATTTTCTCAAGCTTCCCAACACTCCTCAATTGTCTGCCCTGGGAGGGGTAAATATTTCAAATCCATCAGCTGACGTAGGTTTAGCTTTTAATAACCCTGCCTTGCTAAGCCCTGCAATGCATACCCAGTTGAATACTGTTTTTAATAGTTTTTATGGCGGCATAAAGGTTTATCATCTTTCAATGGGGTGGCGTAATGAATCACTAAAGACTAATTTTTCAGGAGGGCTTAATTATTTTAGTTATGGCAATACAACACAAACAGATGCCTCGGGCAATGAATTAGGCACATTCAGACCTGTAGATTGGGTAATGCAGGTTTCTGCTTCCAGGAATTATTTAAATAAATGGAACTATGGGGCCACGATAAAATTCATCAGTTCCAGTTATGGACAATTCAGGTCAACCGGTTTAGCGGCGGACATTGGAGTGCTGTTCCGGGATTCAGTAAAATTATTTACAGCTTCTGTTGTGGCTAAAAATATGGGTACACAATTAAAGAGTTATACCGGCTCGTTGCCCGATGACCTTCCGTTTGACCTGCAGATAGGTTTTACAAAGCGACTGTTAAAAGCTCCTTTCAGTTTTTCAATAACGGCACAGCGGCTGCACCGTTTTGACATGTTGTATAATGATACTTTATTTAACAATGCCAATGGTTTTGAGAATGCTTCGTCAAAGAAAATCACCTTTGACAAATTGCTGAACCACCTGGTTATTGGTACTACGATTTATCTAGGTGATAAGGTGGAATTGCAGGCAGGGTATAATTTTCTCCGAAGGAGGGAGCTTAATATAGGTAATATATCCAATGGCATTAATGGATTTTCAATGGGAGCGGGGGTGTTGTTAGGTAAATTGCAGGTACGTTATGCCAGGGCCTATTATCAAAGTAATACGGCGTTTGATCAGTTTGGCCTTACTATGAAGCTAAACGAGTATTTTGGTTTAGGCAGATGGGGACAAAAAATTGGCTGGTAATTTAGCTGATAATCCTGTAGATTTCGAAAGCTTCCGCATATTCACTGTTGCACTGTACCCCTCTCACTTTGGCAAGTGACCTGGTAAAGTCAGGGTGCATATAATTCCGATGGGATTGTGACTTGTATTGTTTTAACGCTTCAACTTTGCTTTCAATTTCTTTTTCCGATAGCCTCATGAAAAAGTTAGTATGAAAGCTGTAATTGTTCCAGGGTAATTCATAGCCGGCAAAGCTGGTATTTTTAAAAGCCCTTAACCCTTCCTGGTGAATGACCTGGTGATCCTGGTGTACATCGGATTGTGCTGGTAAAAATACCAGATCAGGTTTAATCTGTTTATTGAGCTGTAGCAATTCTTCCAGTATTTCTTGCCTGGAGGCAGGCAATTCCCTCACATCATAATTAAATAAAATCAGGTTGGATGCCGGAATTCCTAACAGTGCAGTGGCGTTTTTGCATTCCAATTCCAGCGTATTGGAAGGAAGTGTGTCGGGTAAGGATTTGGTACATAGGCAGAATGCGGCATAAAATACCTCTTTACCTTCATTGCAGAATTTTGCTATCGTTCCGCCACAGCCTAGTTCACCATCGTCGGTGTGGGGGGCAAGGATGAGTATTTTATTGCCGCTGATCAATTCAATTTATTTAGTTAGGTAAAGTTATATATTGGAGAGTAATCTTGTTAATCTAAAAGTAAGACCTGAGTTTTTATTATTGTTTAATAAAAATACAGGAGTCTCGCAGCAAAGGCAATTGTTGTCTAAACTGGATATTTAACACAGTCCGCATTTGATTGATAAGAGTCATGCTGTCGTTGAATTTTTCATAGTTCCTGCCGGGCATACTGATAGCACTTAAATTATCAAACTGATAGCTATTCGCAACTTCCGGTCCGTAATGTCTGAATCCATGGTCTCCCGCAAGGAAGATAACCGGTTCAGTAATTGAGTTTGATCTTATTTGATCTATCAGTTCTAATAATTTATTATTGACATACTGAAGGTATTCTGCGTAAGCAGCTTTGTCGAACCGGAACGCCTGTGTCAGTACTTCTGGCTGGCGCAAAATCCCCTCCCTGTTATAGTAATATGGGTTGTGCGGCATGACAAGGTGTGTATATACAAGTTTTGGTTTTTCAGATTTTTCGGAAGCTATTTTTTTTGTCTGATCATATGTCTTATTATTTTTCTTCAATTGCAGATAGGTTACGTCATTTATTGCTTTTTCCCATTTAAGATCTGTAACCAGGTGAAACCATAGGTCCCTCATCAGTCTGCCTGATAATGTCTGATTTGTTATAGGTGCAGTATTGCCGGGTAAAAACCCCTGTTGGGTATAACCAGGTTGATCAATAAACTCGAAACCAGAGTAATTAATGAAACGGTAACCGTTTTCTTTTAAGAATTCCACAAGTTGGTTATTTCTTATCAGATGATAACAGGTGCTGATATTTTCTTTACTGTCAATAGTGTCTTTCAGTCCTCTGATATAATTTAGTGTAAACAAGGATGCCATGGTGTAAGCTGTAGCATTATAATTTGAAGTGCTTTTATTGATTATCCTGAACCCCCTTAAAGACAAACTGTCTAAAAATGAAGAATTGTCATAGTTGAAATATTCTCTAAGCGAAAGGTTTCCTGCATATTCATCAGCTATGATGATGTAAATATCCGGTTTGGTGCATTCGTTACAATTTTTTAATGTTTCAAAAAAGAAATTTGAAGATTTTTTTTGATTTACCCTTACTATTACAAGTCTGCTTATATCAAATACTAAAAGCGTAATTAGTAGGGTGTTCAGGTATATTGATGTTTTTAATTGTTGATGGATTCTATTCTTTAATTTAAAAAAGATAAGAATTAATATAGTTGTTATTGCAGGTAGTACAATGATATATCGGCTAATAATACCTTCTCCCGATATTTTTTTTAGAAAATCATGCATGGAGCCAAAAAAGAAATAAAAAAATAGCAGTACAAAGGAGAACAATGCAGCATTATTAAAATTTGAAAATACTACTCTGAAAATTATGGATATAGCTAAGGTAAATGCTAGGTAATAAATTGTTAGTGTGAATGCATTTGATGGAGGAACTAAATCCAAGTTATCAATGTAGCCATGTAAAACAAAAAATACTGGCAGCAGATAAAGAAAAAAAGGATATCTTGAGAATATTTGTTTCATGCTGCCTTCAGTGAAAATTTATGGTGAATTATTTCGATTGTTTAGCTGTTTAGTGTTTAAAAAATAAATTGCTTAAAAGAGGCTTTTGGGCTTGGCTATTTTTTTCATCAAATACAATATTCTTTTGGAA
>DASUDW010000071.1:0-10146 GCA_036275415.1 Chitinophagaceae bacterium
GGCACTTTGCAGCCGCCATCGGAAATGATCTGTCCGCCGAGGCCATGGGCTGCATCTGCACATTCGATGATGGCAGACAACTGGGGGTATCCTACGCCTGTTTTTACCCGGGTAGTGCAAACTGAACCCGGGCCGATACCCACTTTAATCAGGTCGGCGCCGGCCAGTAACAATTCTTCCACCATTTCGCCGGTAACCACATTACCTGCGAGGATCACCTTGGAAGGATATTTGTCCCGGATTGATTTTACAAAGGCTACAAATTTTTCAGAATACCCATTGGCTACATCAATACAAATAAACCGGAGTGATGTATTCTCTTTGAGAATGATATCCAGTTTTGCTGCATCAGCCGGAGCAGTGCCGGTACTTACTGCCAGGTATTCGGTTAATTGATCACCCCCGGCCTGCATAAAACTTTTCCACTGCTGCGGTGAATAGTGTTTGTGCACGGCTGTAAAGAGCTGGTGCTTGGCCAGGGCTTTCGCCATTTCAAAAGTCCCGACCGTATCCATATTTGCTGCCATAACAGGAATCCCTTCCCATGCAGTACCGGTATGCATGAATTTGAATTTCCGCAATAAGGTGACTTCTGACCGGGAGGATAAGGTAGAACGCTTGGGGCGCAGCATCACATCTTTAAAGCCCAGTTTGATATCTGATTCTATATGCATGTTCAACGTATTTGTATTATGTAAATTACTAAATAACCTTTTGCATTTTACGAAGGGTTAAAAATGTTTATTGCTGCGTTCCATACTTTATTACCCGGCCATCAAAATAAAGTATATTCATTCTTTGAAAACAAAGCCAACTAATAATCATTAAAACAACCGTTATTATGCAAAATCAACTCGAAGCAAGATTGGAAAAACTGGAAAAGCAATTTGGCAAAAGCAGAAAACTGAATGTTATACTTATCGCCGGTATTTTACTTTCCGTTCTATACGGGTTTAAAGAAAAGCAGGCACTGGAAGACCTGAAAGTGAAAAGTATTACCATCGCTGATGATTATGGAAAAGTATATGCCACCATTGGCGGTAGTTCTTCCAGCGGGGGATGGCTGAACCTGTTTGACAAAAGCGGCAATCATACAGTGTGGCTTACGCAAATGAAAGAGGGCGGAGGTTATGTAGGTGTAAAAAATTTGTACGGCAGGGAAGTGGCAGCTATCGGGACACAATCCGATGGTGATGGCTATATGGATATCAGTGACAATAACGGGTACACCCGTTGCTGGTCAGGAGTTGACAAGAACGGAGGTTGTTCTTTTACTTATAATACTTCCGGTTATAATACCATTTACCTGGGCAATGGTGACCGTGGCTATGGCGGATTGGTAGTATATGATAACAACCATAATACCCAGGCCTATGTAGGGGGCAATAATTATGGTAACGGCGAAATAGACCTGTACAATGATTATGGCAGAAGGGTTATTTTCCTCGGCGGCGGCGATTATGACAAGAAAGGTTATTTATACACTTACGACGGGTATAACACCACGGGTTATTTCCCCCGCTAAGATGTATGTCTTAAAAAAAATGGCATCAGCCCAAACAGGTGGTTGATGCCATTGTTTTTTCCAAAAGTTTTCATTGGTTTTACAGGTACACCGGGTTTTAAAGAAACTTCACAGGGTACGGATTACATCGTGTAAAAAATTAAAGAGCCACTAACTGGTTTTCAAAAGGAATAGGATGATACATCAGTTCTTCACAGGTGCTATGCGTTGAAATCTTTTTGTTAATAACAGCAATGTTAGCATAAGGTTGCATTCTATTGTATAGAGTTTTTTGTTCATTCAACGTAGTGCCGTAACTACGGGCACTGTTTTTCCCTTCACTGGTGCTAAGGAATTACCTTTACAGTCCCGATTATCGTGTAACATCGCCACTCCAATAAAAGGACAGCAAGGTATTGTTTGTAGTTGTGTACCAATGTTTTTTAGTGCTTCGGTATCTCTTTTAGTAATTTTACAGTTCATTCCTTCCTTCCTTTATGAAAAAGATCATTTTTACCGAAGAGTTCTGCCAGCCTGAAAATCTATATCCCTTTACCCTCACCCGGCAGTTGCAGGATATCAGGGTCGGCATTCTGACGATCCGTGAGAAATGGGAAATGATGATGGGGTTGCCCTCCTTTGACAAGAAAGAAGATGACTACAAAGACCTTAGCCGATCAGTAGATATTGAAAATGCTGTAGGAGATGATGTGTGCCTGATGATTCATGGCAATGTACTGCCCACGCCAAAGCTGGTCAAAGCCATTTTACGGTTAAAGGACGGCGAATTTATAGCTACTCCTGCAGGTAGCAGTGTGGCGTTCAGGATTACAAAACAGGACATCATTGATAAGTATAAAATAAAAGTGGGCCACGCCGTTACGTTTAAAGGAGAAGTGAAATCCATACAATATCCCTGGGACATCTTTCAGCTGAACGATTGGGCCATTCGGCAGGATTTTGAACTGCTGACGGCCAACCGTAAGTCGCAGCCCCTGTCCAAAACCAACCGGGTCATCAAACCATCACAGGTATTTGTGGAGAAAGGCGCCAAGGTTGAGTATGCCACTATCAATGCGTCAACCGGACCTGTGTATATTGGAAAAAATGCAGAAATAATGGAAGGGGCTCTTATCCGCGGGCCCTTTTCAATCGGGGAAAAGGGCTGCCTGAAAATGGGGAGCAAAGTATATGGCGCCACTACGCTGGGGCCCGGGTGTGTTGCGGGCGGTGAAATTAAGAATTCGGTGATGTTTGGCTATTCCAATAAAGCACATGATGGGTACCTCGGAGATTCAGTAATTGGCGAATGGTGTAATATGGGGGCCGGCACCACCAACAGCAATCTGAAAAACAATGCCGGCGATGTTACCATTTGGATGACAAAAGGGGAAATGAATGCCGGTAAAAAATGCGGTGTAATGATGGGTGATTATTCCCGTACAGCCATTAATACATCCATTAATACCGGAACAGTGATAGGAGTTTGTTGCAATGTTTTTGGCAACGGGCTTACTCCGAAATATATTCCCGGTTTTTCCTGGGGCAGTGAAGGTGTGAAGCGATATGAATTGGATAAAGCATTGAACGATATTGAAAACTGGAAAAAAATGAAGGATAAATCCCTCTCAGAAGAGGAGATTAGTATTTTGAAATATATCTTTGAAAAGTATTGATAATTTTTATGCAAAAATTTGAATACAAGGTGCTGGAAGTAAATGCGGCAGGTGGTTTTTTCAGCGGGGGCGGTTTGGTCAATTTTCAGGCCCTGAGCGATAAACTCAATGAACTGGGCCGCCAGGGCTGGGAAGTAATCGTCAGTACCGATATTAACAGGAATTATGGTGATACCCGGAATGTGATGATCATTTTAAAAAGGCCTTTAAACGACAGCTAAATAATCATGAGACAACAAATTGCCGCAGCCAACTGGAAGATGAACCTCAGTTTCCAGGAAGGGGAAACTTTATTGGATGAGATTTTGGATGAAGACTTTCAGTTAGACCCCCATCAACGAGTTATTTTCGCCGTACCCTATCCCTACCTGCTGATGTGCCGGAGTGAAGTGGAAGATGAACCTAATTTTGAAGTGGCTGCACAGAACTGCCATCATAAAAAATCAGGGGCCTTTACCGGAGAAGTGTCTGTTGACATGCTCCATTCTATCGGTGTTAATTACTGCATCATCGGTCATAGTGAGAGAAGGGAGTATAATGCGGAAAACAACGCCATGCTGGCTGAAAAAGTCGATTTATGCCTTGGCCGAAATATTGTACCGATATTTTGTTGCGGGGAACCGCTTTCTGTAAGGGAAGCAGGTACCCAGAACGAATATGTGGCTGTTCAATTAAAAGAATCCCTGTTTCACCTGGGTGCAGACGCTATTAAAAATATAGTGATTGCTTATGAGCCCATCTGGGCTATCGGTACAGGAAAAACCGCTACTACAGCACAGGCACAAGAAATGCATCATTTTTTACGTTCTGTGATAGCCGGTAAATATGGCAATGAAACAGCCAATGCCATTCCCATTCTTTACGGGGGCAGTGTAAAAGCCTCCAATGCGGAAGAGCTGTTCAGCTCTCCGGATGTGGATGGCGGCCTGGTAGGCGGGGCTTCATTGGTGGCAGCTGATTTTATTTCAATTATCAGGGCATTGAAATAATACTTAGCCGGCAGGTGTTCATTTAAAAAAATCGGATTATATCTGTCGCTTATTACATAGTACTCCAGCGTAAAAACCAGGCGCTGCTCAGTTTTCTGAAAATAAGAGCGGTCGTCAACGGAAGAGAGATTTACCCATTACCCGATTCTAAACCGGTGGTAATTCCGGTGGCTGCCAATAATCCCAGGCTGGTGATTACGGATGGCTATCATATTTCAAAACCACTGAAACTTGTTTATAAAGACATCAATACTTATGGCTTCAGGGTAAGTTGTGCTATCAGCGACCGGCAATTACTTGGAGGGTTCATCGGATTGGCTTTGTTGTACCTGGCAGGTTTTTTTACCTCCCTGCTGGTTTTAAAAGTGCTGAGTTTTTTTCCGCTTGTTTACCTGCTGCTGTTCTATTACCTGAACCGCAAAGATTTTTTCAGGCTGATACCTGTAATCAATTAGCCTGTGCAGCCACATCGGGAAGCGGTACCCGTTCAAATTCATTTAGCTTGTGCAGTTCCAGGACAGTTCTGGATTTATCTTCATTCGGGTGAAACATCATGCTGAATTTAGCTCCCCAGATTATTTCATCGGATGTATACGACCATCTGGAAACAACAGTATTGGAAAATACTTCATCAAATGCTTTAACATACACCAGCAGTTCCATTTTACTGCTTTTTATATCGATTTCAGAAAACCCCCATAAAGGGCTGTTCTCGTCAATAGGGTGAACCAATGTCCAGCTCAGGGCCAATGAGTTGATTTCACTTATTTGTAAAGGAAGGTCATAGAATTTATTTGCCATCTTGCCGTTTTCTTCTACCTGCAGGGCCAGGGTTACTTCAGCCTGTGCTTCTGACAGGTTATTGTTTTTATAAGGCGCCATGCGCAGCATCAGGGCGATGCCTTCTTTGAATGGGGCTATAACTGCATTGTCGCTGAATTGCAAAAATGCCCTTGGCCTTGAAAACCGTCCGTAGAATAAACCTGTAGCAATTGCAAAGCTCAGCAGCCCGAGGAAAGCTTCAAATGTGGCCACGGCGCTGGTTAAAAAGCCGGTAGGGCTGATCCTGCCGTACCCCACCGTGGTAAAAGTTTGAGTACTGAAAAAGAAAACCTCTGAAAATTCTTTCAGGTCATGGCTGTTTTCGATGCCTGCGAGGTGCTTTACCCCGATCATGTAATAAATGCCTGCAAATACCAGGTTTACGGCAATATAGATGATGAACAATAAGAAAAGGAATTTTCCTCTGGGCATACCGAGCATGGTATGGTACCAGCTATACCGGTTTAAGATACTAACACCATGTTTACTTACGTTGGCAGAACCGGAAGTCCTGTTTAAAAAACGGCCGCCGCTGCTGTTGCTGTTGGCGCCAAAGCCTGTATTGTCTTCTGATTTTAGTGTTTTGAACCTTTTTAATAATGCCATCACCAAATGTAAAATATTTGAGGTTAACATCCGGGCTTTGATCTATTTTGCTGCCAGTAACCGGTGGATTAATTTAGCACTTCATGACCCGTAAAAAAATAGTATGGCTTTGCAGCTGGTATCCTACAAGGGTTGATCCCTTCAATGGTGATTTTATTCAACGGCATGCACGGGCAGCAGCACTTTATAATGATATCTATGTGATCTATGTTGCGGAAGACAGGTCCGGTGCAATTACTACGGTTGAAAAAGAAATCAAAAAATATCCCGGTCTCACGGAGCATATTGTTTTATATCCGGCAACTAAAGGTTTTGTGTCCCGTTTGTTTGGCCGTTATAAGTGGTTGTTCCTGCTCCGGCAGGCTATCCGGAGATATGTAGTAGAAAATAAAAAACCCGACCTGGTGCATGTGCAGGTGCCAATGGCTGCGGGGCTGGCTGCCTTATGGTTTAAGTCGAGGTATAAAGTGCCCTATTATGTGACGGAACATTATGGTATCTATAATGAAATTATAGGTAAAGATTCTTTTGCCAACCGTACAACACTTTATAAAAAACTAACGGCAAGAATATTTTCCAAAGCTGAACGCTTTATCAGTGTGAGTAAATACCTGGGTGATGGGGTCAATCTCATGGTAACTAAAAAGGATTTTACGGTTGTCCCCAATGCTGTTGATACGGAATTATTTTTTTACAAGGAAAAGCCCCAAACAGTTTTTCGGTTTATACATGTATCCAATATGATACCCCTGAAAAATGCCGGTGGTATCATCCGGGCATTTCATGCCCTTCTTCAAAAGGGGTACCAGGCGGAACTGATTATGGTGGGTGGCGAGCATACGGAAGCAATAAACATTGCTTCAGCGTTACGGTTTCCGCCAGGGATTGTGCGGTTTACCGGTGAAGTAAGCTATAGAGAAGTGGCAGATGAAATGCAATCAGCTGATTGCCTGGTGTTGTTCAGCATTATTGAAAATTCACCTTGTGTAATTGGTGAGGCATTATGTTGCGGGTTGCCGGTCATTGCCTCCCGAGTTGGCGGTATACCCGAACTGGTGACAACCGGTAATGCCATCCTGGTTGCGTCAAAAGCAGAAGATGAACTAACGGCTGCAATGGAACGGATGCTTACGGACCATTCCTTCGATAAAAAAAAGATAGCTGAAGATGCGGCCGGCAAATTCAGCTATCCCGCTGTTGGAAAATTATTAGAGGAAGAATACAGCAAACAGGTTATCAGCCTTTAAGTTTTTTAACCAGTTCAATATATTCATTCATTGCATCAGTAGCGGATTTTCCTTTTAAAGAGGCCCAGGCATCGTACTTCGCTTTGCCCACAAAGTCAAAAGGATTCGAGGGCGGGTCACCTGTTACATCTCCGGCGCTGGCTTGTTTATACAAGGAGTACAGTTGCAATAAGGTGTCATTACTTGGCCTTTCGGGCAGGTTTTTGCTTTCGGCTACTGCATTTTCAAAAAGTTCTTTCAATTCCATTTCGGTTACTTCCATTTTAGTGATGATGATAAAATAAATTCTATAAACTGAATCAGCTGGTCCTTGCGTTATCAACAAAAACAGATTTTACCCTGTTTTTACTCTCAATCAATTCAAAAAATTCATCAAGAAAATCTGTCATGGTTTTTTTTGTTCTTTCGCTTAATAATGTAAAATTATTGATGAGTGAATAAATGGCCGGCTTCTTCTGGCGAAAAACATCCAGTGTTATCTGTATCTCCTCAATAGTGCGGGGGAAACCGCGGTAAACCCTTTCTGTTACTTTTTCGGTGCCAATAATTTCATGCGGTATGGCGTAACTGGCATCCACCAGTCCGCAATAATCAAAATCATACGGAACAACAAAAGGAGGGGCAGCATCATTGTTGCGGTCAAAAATCAATTTCACATTGTGATTGTTGGGTACTGCCCAGTCTGTATTGCTGATCATATACTGAAAGATAGATACCATCGTCATCATGTTTCTGTCAGTGGACTCTGTCAGGTACTGGCCATGATCTTTTTTCTTGCAGTTATTTCTACGGGCCATATCGCCATCGTCTTCGATCAGGAAAGCATATTGCGTGAAAGGCTTATTCCTTCCCTTGGTATCAACATAATTTGTTTTAAGCAACCTTACCCTGAAACTTTTATCTTCCAGCAGATTGTAGATTTTATAAACAAGGTATTCTTTCAGCAGGAGTTCCTCGTCAGAAGCTTTAACACCGCAGCCAAGTACCAGTTTCAGCTTTCCCAGTTTCTGTAATCGGGAGTTACCGGTATCACTTCTGAAGTTGATCATCATGGGTGGTATGCGGCAATAGCCTCTTCTGAAATTGCCCCTGGCGCCCACTTTTACATTTTCAGTGATCACGGAGCTGTCCGGGAATTTCATAGTAACAGTACCATCCTGGAATACATCATTCCCTTTTTGATTTTGAAGCCCCCGGATATCTGTATTGAGGGTCATCTCAATGATTTGTTCATCTGTAAAAAAACGGATACTGTCTACAACCTGGGCTTTTGCAGCCTGCAGAAAGGAGGTAATGAACAGAAACAGGATAATTTTTTTCATGAAAAGGTTTTTGGGTCTTGAGGTATTTAATGACGGAATTTACAAATAAACGGTTTATTGTTTCTAAAAAATCACTTAAGTACTTCTGTAATAACCTGCCCAACCGATCCGTTTGGCATTTGAATGTGCAGGAGTGCAGCAAGGGTAGGAGCTATATCGCTCATAGAAACTTCCTTGTTCAGGCTTCCTTGCTTTATACCCCATCCATACCACAACAACGGAATATGTGTGTCATAGGGATTCCAAAGCCCATGGGTGGTGCCGGTCTGGTTCCATGCTTCAATATAATTCGGTTTTAATAATAGCTGCACATCGCCGTTTCGGGGAGGATAATAGCCGTTGTTCAATGCTTTACGAATCGTTGCCGGCAGGGGAACTTCGTTCAGTTCTTCTACCGGGAAGGCCCGGTAAATGCCCGGTTCATTGTTCATATAATCACTGATCCAGTTGGATACTTCTTCTTTGTCAATTTTTGCCGAATCCAGGGCCGGATGATTCAGGTGGAGCTGATAATTATCATCGCTGACTATTATGTTGTTTATCTTGTATTTTTCAGAAAGGGTTTTATTGAGTTGCTTTACCACATCGGCCATATAAACCCGGCCACCCGGTAATTTATTTTCCTGCATAAACTCCGGTATATGGGCCACGCCATGGTCTGCCGAAAGAAAAACAGTGTATTGTCCTTTTCCTACTTTTTTATCAAAAAAATCTAAGAGTTCACCCAGTTCTTTATCAAATCGGAGGAGACCGTCTTCACTTTCCACTGAATTAGGCCCGAATGAATGGCCGATGTAATCCGGTGATGAATAACTTATCGCTAAAAAATCTGTTATGTTATCATCACCCAATTTTTCATTCAGAACAGCAGCCTTGGCAAATTCTGTTGTTAATGTATTGCCCCAGGGGGTGGTAGTGATCTTGCTGTAATCTTTCCCGATAAAGCTTTTCAAATCATAGGGGAAACTACTGCCAAAAGGTTTGCTTTCATATTTTTTTTCATCCGCTGTACTTTGTACATAGCTGCCGGCGGGGTAGAGCAGGCTCCATCCATTTTTATAATAGGTATCTGCTAATTTTTGTGCATTAAAAGATGTTACCCATTGTGGCAGATCATTCATGTAATAGGTGGAAGTGATCCAGTTGCCCGAAGTAATATCATACCAGTAGGCGGCATTGGCACTGTGTCCTGCCGTTAAAATACCGCCCCTGTCTTTCAGCGCAATACCGATCACTTTGTTTTTAAAATTGGTGGCAATCCTCAATTCATCGCAGATGGTGGATGTAAGCATATTACGGGGGCTTTGTTTGCCGCCGGCTGAATTGCTGCCTACCGTTTTCACAGCATTATCTTCTGTGCAGTAAACCGTACGCATTTGTGTTTTATCCCACCAGGCATTCCCGGTTATACCGGTAATGGCAGGAACAGAACCTGTGTAAATGGTACTGTGCCCGCAGGCCGTAACGGTAGGTGCATAGGGGATGAGGGTATTCTCACAGGAGAAGCCCTGGTTGATTAATCGTTTGAAGCCGCCGGAATTGTCGAAACGGTCGTAAAACCGGTATAAATAATCCCATCTCATTTGGTCTACCACTATCCCAACAACAAGTTTCGGTCGCTGAAGAGTTGATTGGCTATTGACAGAAAAAGACAGGAAACATGTAATCAGAAAAATGAATAGACGCTGCATGTAGCTATATTTTGACAAATGTAAGATTTTGAAAGGTTGCTGATAGCATGCTTCTTATGATGAAGGATTTATGGCAAAAGTTGCGCAGGTTCATTTCTTGCAAAAGAAAGTAATGGCAATGGCCAAATGCATTATCACTTTTAAACCCGGGGTAATTACAACCGCCTGACAAAAGCCTATTTTATGATTGTACAGTGTTCGCTCAATATCTGTACTTTACCTTTCTGTTTGATCATTGTTATACTGCAGCGTTGTGTATCTGCAAATGGCTGCCCCCTGTAAGAACCTA
>DASUDW010000072.1:0-8593 GCA_036275415.1 Chitinophagaceae bacterium
TAGAGAAAAGCTGGTGGATCGGCGTTGTTTGCTTTGCCATTATTTTAACCGGCAGTTATTTTCTGATCTCTTTCATGCTGGAACGGTTCATTTACCGGAAAATAAAACTTATCTACAAATTCATTTATAAAACAAAAGCTACCCGGCGGGAAGAAACCTATTATAAATATGTACTGCCGCAAAAAAGTATAGATGAAGTAAGGGAAGATGTGGAAGCATGGGCCACCAAAAATGAAGAAGAACTGGAATTGCTCCGGCGCAATGAACAATTCCGCAAGGAGTTCCTGCAAAATCTGTCTCATGAATTTAAGACACCCGTATTCGCCATACAAGGTTATGTAGATACGTTGCTGGCCGGCGCCCTGAACAATACAGAAGTGAATAAAAAATTCCTGGAAAAAACGGCGAAAAATGTGGACCGGCTCTCCCATCTGCTGAATGACCTTGATGAAATTTCGAGACTGGAAAGAGGCGAACTAAAACTGACTAAAGAAAATTTCGTAATACAGGACCTGGTAAAGGATGTTTTTGAAAGCCTCTCTGTAAAAGCAGAAGCCATGAATATCCATTGTGCGATTAAGAAAGGTTGCGAATCGCCTCTCACCGTATTTGCTGACAAACAAAAAGTAAGACAAGTTTTGACCAACCTTGTTGACAACTCTTTGAAATACGGAAAACAAAACGGCAACATTACAGCGAGTATGTACAAAACTGACGGGAAACACATACTGATTGAAATGAGTGATGACGGCATCGGCATACCTGAAAGACACCTGCCCCGGATATTTGAACGTTTTTACCGCACCGAAGAAGGCAGAAGCATTGATGTAAGCGGCAGCGGCTTAGGCCTGGCTATTTGCAAACATATTATTGAAGCACATGGACAAACCATTCATGTAAGAAGCACAGAAACAGTAGGCACCACCATAGGTTTTACACTGGATTCAAGAAAAGACTAAACAATCAGTTAATCACAAAGCGATAGCCAACCCCTGATTCTGTTAAAAGGTACTCAGGCCGGTTGGGATCTGTTTCAATTTTCTTTCTTAACTGTGCAATAAACACCCTCAGGTATTGTGACTGGTTGATAAATCCCGGGCCCCATATAGCCCTGAGCAGGTATTGATGGGTAAGCACTTTGCCTTCATTTCTTACCAACAGGGCCAGTAAACTATACTCAGTCAAAGTTAGCTTTACCAATTCCCCGTTCTTTTTAACAGTACGGGTGGTCAGATCTATTTCCAGATCATTTCCACGGAGAACAGGATCCACTTCATCCGTGGCCACTGTCCGTAAAGCAGATCTTATTCTCGCCAGTAATTCACCGGTACGGAATGGCTTGCCGAGGTAATCATTGGCGCCATTATCCAGTGCTGCAATTATATCTTCTTCATCATGCTGCACTGAAAGAATTATGACGGGATTAGTATACCATTGCCGTAGTGACTTCAGCACATCATGACCGCTTTTATCCGGAAGCCCAAGATCCAATAGAATAAGATCCGGCGGATGATTGGAAGCCATAATTAATCCATCCTTGGCCGTGGCTGCCAAATTCACTACATAGTTATTGCTATGAAGTGTAATTTCCAGCAATCTCCTTATTTGCGGTTCATCATCTATGATCAATATTTCTGCTTTATTCATCAGCCCCCTTTTTAAATGTTGATTTCTCTGCGGGCAATTTCACTGTGAACCTGGCGCCTCCTTCCGGTTTATTCTGAAGTTCTACTGTACCTCCCATGGCCTCTGTAAAACCCTTTACAATGGAAAGGCCCAGCCCCGTACCGCTGATTGTTGTTTGCTTCAGCCTGTAAAATTTATTGAACACAAATGGGATCTCCTCTTCCGGAAAACCCTTGCCATTGTCTTCTATAGAAATGAGTAAAAAATGATTACAGGAACTTCTTACCATTATCACAGCATCTTGTGGTGTATGCCTGGATGCATTACTCAGTAAATTGAGCAGCACCTGCTCCAGCATTCCCTTATCTAATTTTATTAACGGCAGGGGGCTTTGTATAGCTATTTTGATTTGTTGCGTTACACCATCTTCTTCCACCCTTTTAATTACTGCATGAATCAATTCTTCCACATCACACCAATCTTTCCTGGGCTGTAAAAAACCGGACTCTATCCTTGAGCTATTCAGCAGATTTTCCACCTGCTGGTTTAGCCTTACCGATGCCTTGGCAATTTCAGCTACCAGTTGTTTTTTATTTTCCTCAGTCAGATTCTTATTATCCTCCTGCAGGTTATCTGTAGCGCCGATGATGGTAGCAATAGGGGTTCTCAACTCATGCGAAAGTGAATTGAGCAAGGTATTATACAGCTTAACGGCTTTGGCCCTTTCCTGCCTCAGCCTGGCCAGCTTTTCTACTTTTCTTATACGATACGTTAATACGGCATTGACCATCGCAATAATAAAATACATAATCAGCAGGATGGCATCTTCAGTAGAAGCCACATGGAATGTAAAATGTGGCGGAATAAAAAAGAAATCCCAGATAAAGGCAGATAATGCAGCCGCCAGCAAAACAGGAAATATTTCAAATGAAATGGCAATGATCGATACTGCCAGCAGCAGGATCAATGCAATTACCCTGTAACCCAGGTATTGGGACAAGCCATAACAGAGCAGCGAAACAGTAATAACAATTAATACACTGTAAAAGTATTGCCAGCGCAAACCGGGTTTATTCTGAAATAGATCCTTATTCATTTAACGATACAAAAATAGACTGCCGGGTTCATTCTGCTAAGCCCTTTGGACATATAAAGATTTTATAAAGATTTGTACAAGGGGAAACCGGAAACGTCATTCAGGATAAATGCCTGGTTTAAATTTGTACCTTAATCATAGGTTATTTGAAATGTCTCTTTCTCACAACAAGGCAACGGCAGCGGGTTTGTTGATTGCCTTAGGAATAATTTTCGGTGATATTGGTACTTCCCCGCTCTACGTATTAAATGCAATCATTAATGGTAAAGCCGTAACAGAGGAACTTATCATTGGCGCTTTATCCTGCATTATCTGGACACTAACGCTGCAAACCACCATTAAGTATGTTATCCTAACCTTAAGGGCAGATAACCGGGGGGAGGGAGGTATTTTCTCGCTGTTTGCCCTCGTCAGAAGAAGAAAAAAATGGCTGGTTATTCCGGCCATGGCGGGTGGTGCGGCCCTTCTGGCCGATGGCATGATTACCCCACCGATCTCCGTCACTTCTGCTATCGAAGGGTTGAAACAGGTTCCGGCATTTTCGCACATCAGCCAATGGACAGTTATTTATATCGTTATAGCTATACTTTCCATTCTTTTTTTCATTCAGCAATTTGGTACCGCTTTCATCGGCCGTTTTTTCGGGCCCATCATGTTTGTGTGGTTTTTGATGCTGGCTTCCCTCGGTGTGATTCAGCTCTTTAACCACCTGCCTGTTTTAAAAGCATTAAATCCCTATTATGCCATTCGGCTGCTCACCCATTATCCGCAGGGCTTTTTCATCCTGGGTGGGGTATTCTTATGCACTACGGGTGCAGAAGCTCTATATTCAGACCTGGGGCATTGCGGAAAATGGAATATCCGATACTCCTGGATTTTTGTCAAAACCTGTCTTATACTGAATTACCTGGGACAAGGCGCCTGGTTATTGCATTATCATAGCGGCCAGCTTATAAGCCCGGCGATGATAGAAAAAGGTTTCAATCCCTTTTACGGTATAATGCCCCATTGGTTCATGTATTTTGGTATCAGTATAGCCACAGCGGCTACCATCATAGCAAGCCAGGCTTTAATTTCCGGATCATTTACACTGGTCAGTGAAGCCATGCGGTTGAATTTATGGCCAAAGCTTAAGATCAACTACCCTACAGAAACAAAAGGACAATTATATATTCCGGCTGTTAATCTTCTTTTATTCGCCGGCTGCATTGGCATTGTACTGTTCTTTAAAAAAGCATCTAATATGGAAGCCGCTTACGGGCTGGCCATTACAGCTACGATGATTGCCACTTCTGTTTTATTTGCCAACTTCCTGGTGCTGCACCGCACTAAACCAGGCCTTGTATACCTATACCTTATTATTTACCTGGCCATAGAATGCAGCTTTTTTTATGCGAACATGGAAAAATTTCCCCATGGCGGGTATGTTACCCTGCTGGTAGGCGGTATCCTTTTCGTTATCATGTATGATTGGTACAGGGCAAGAAAAATCAAGAACAGGTATGTGGAGTTTGTAAGGCTGGAACATTATGTACCAAAAATACAGGAACTCAGTAATGACCGATCTGTTCCCAAGTATGCTACCCACCTGGTGTATATGACGAGTGCCGACAACCCTAAAGAAATAGAGCATAAGATCATTTATTCTATACTGAACCGTAAACCCAAAAGGGCCGACATCTACTGGCTGATACATGTAGACACACAGGATGATCCCTATACGATGGAATATAAGGTCACCCATATTATTCCCAATGATATCATACGCATTGATTTCAGGTTGGGCTTCAGGGTTCAGCCGAGGATCAATCTTTTGTTCAGAAAAGTAGTGGAAGATCTTGTTTCCAATAAGGAAGTGAATGTAACCAGCCGGTATGAAAGCCTGGAAAAAAACAACATCACCGGAGATTTCTCTTTTATTGTAATGGAAAAATACCTGAGCCAGGATAATGAACTGCCCTTCTTTGAAAGGCTGATCATGAAACTTCATTTCGGACTTAAAGAAATCAGCCTTTCCGAGGAAAAAGGATTTGGCCTTGATACCAGTAATGTAGTGGTAGAAAAATTTCCGTTAATTGTATCGCCTGTTGCACACCTGAAGATCAATCGTATACCCATATAGTTGAACATCCCGAAGACGAAGATATTGTCTGTATTACTCATCATTTTTGCCTGGTTAATGGCAGTGGGTATGTTATATATTGTTTGGTACAAAACGCACCTGCTACTGAAATAATCTATGTAAATTGTCTTTTTTATTTTCAGGCTGATGAAAAGACAATTGTTGGGCATTTTACTGCTAATGACCGGGAAGTTTTCAGGAGCACAGGACAGTACCATACAAAAAGAATCATTTAACTGGCTCTTGTTTGCCGATACCTACTACTGCTTTGACTTTAATAAACCTATCGGGAATGAGAGGCCCTCATTTATTTACAATCATAAACGGCATGACGAACCCAATATCAACCTGTTATTGTCCAAAGCTTCCTGGCAGGGATACAATCTGAGGGCCAACCTGGGACTGATGGCAGGAAACTATTCAAGCTATAACCTCGCTGCAGAACCAGCGCTGCTTCGTCATTTCTTTGAAGCCAATTTTGGATTCCGGTTATCGAAGAAAAAAGACTGGTGGCTGGATGCAGGTATACTTCCATCCCACATTGGCTTCGAATCTGCTATATCAGCCAATAACAGCACCCTTACCCGAAGCATGGCAGCAGACAATTCACCCTACTATGAAACTGGTATAAAAATTACACATACTACAGCTGATAAGCGATTACAATTCAGCGGACTTTTATTGAACGGCTGGCAAAGAATAAAAAGGGCCCCAGGAAATAAAAGTATTTCCGCCGGTACACAGGTTACCTGGATGCCTAACAACAAAGTAACGGTAAACTGGAGCACATTTTGGGGAAATGACAAACCTGATACTGCCCGGCAAACAAGATTTTTCAATAACCTGTATGGCATCTTTTCGTTGCATGAAAAATGGAATTTGATACTGGGCTTTGATATCGGGTGGCAGGACAAACCCCGGCAACCCGGCCATGATACCTGGATGACGCCTGTATGTGTCGTTCAATATAAAGTATCGGACAAGTGGAGTATTGCTGCCAGGGGAGAATATTTCAGCGACAAAAAATATGTGATCATTCACCCGGCAATACCTAACAGTGCATTTGCTGTTAGCGGGTTTTCACTAAATATTGACAGGAGGCTGGGTAATACTTTTGTATGGCGGACGGAGTACAGGACCCTGACAAGCCAGGAAGCTGTATTCGTCAAAAACAACCACCCGGTAAAAACAAATACCGCCATTACCACTGCAATTTGTTTCAAATTTGAGTGAAACAGATTTTAAGTTTTACCGACCTTTAGCAAAAGGATTTTATACATGGCAAAACGAACAGATTACATTTCCTGGGATGAATATTTTATGGGTGTTGCATTATTATCCGCCAAAAGAAGCAAAGATCCCGGCACACAGGTAGGTGCCTGCATTGTCAATCAAAAGAACAAGATCGTTGGTGCCGGCTACAATGGCCTGCCGGCCGGCTGCGATGATGATGAGTTTCCCTGGGATAAAACAGGTGAATTCCTGCAAACCAAATACCCTTACGTCTGCCACGCAGAATTAAATGCGATATTGAACAATATTGGCATGGACCTTCACGGTTGCCGGATCTATACAGCGCTGTTTCCTTGTAATGAATGTGCCAAAGCCATTATACAGGCAGGTATCACTGAGGTTATATATTTGTCAGATAAATATGCCGGAAATGAAACCTCTGTGGCATCTAAACGGATGCTGGACACTGCCGGCGTAAAGTACCGGAAAGTAACACCCTCCGTTGAAAAAATTGAATTGTCATTCGATGCCGGCGGGGTATAGATAATTTTTTAATACCAATTCTTCCCCTCTGCCAGGCTTTTTAAAAAGTCAGCTGCTTCATTGCTCATTTTAGTACTCCTGAGTTTGTTGTCCTGATCAAATAGAAAATGTCGGCAGCCCTCCTCACTGTATTTAAAAACAACGGGTAAAACCATTTTGCCTTGTATATAAAAAGTCATAGTACCATCATAGCCACATTTGTATTGTTCAGTTTCTTTATTATCTACGAACTGTAATAGTTTCCGGATAGCTTTACGTTCGGTGGTATTCACTGTTTGTACAACAGAATCGGTGTTGGGGTAGTTGAAACTGATAACAAGGCTGTCACAGCCCTTTAGTTTATTACTCAAAGAAGAATTATTACAGGATATAATTGTCAATGAAAAAATCAAAAAAAATAGTAATCGGGCAACTGTCATCCTGCTAAAATAAAAAACCTCCGGCAATACCGGAGGTTTGTACTAATGAACCATTGCTTCTACTGCATATTGAAAAATCTTGTCCAGCCCTGCCACCAGTTGTCTCCGCTTCCAACGGCACCCCTGTAGCTTACTGTTTGCATTCCCGCCAGCTTTGTGCTGCTGAAAGAAGCTCCGCCCAGCAAAGGTGATCCTGCAGCCGGTGAAGGATTGAAACCTGTATATGAATTGAAAGAAACAAGGCTTACATCTGTATTTGTTGTCAAAATGTTATTGCCTTTTACAGCGTCATTGAACCAGGATGAAATATTAAATGTACTTCCGGTGTTAACCCTCAAAGCAGTGGGGCAACCCGCTATAATATTATTAGCCATTTCCAGGTCATTATTGGCGGCATTGGCTTCCGTTGTAGTTCCGTCAATTAAAACGCCGGCACCTGCAGAAGGCCAACCCATAATTACAGAATTAAACAAGCTCATCCGGCTGTTTCTGCGAATATGGGCACCCCTGCGAAAAGGTGCTGCTATGGTAGTACTTGGTGTAAACAAAGGACCGATAATCGTCATATTACTAAATACTGGTGCTGTAAACGGCTGTACGGCAGATCCGCTTCCGTCGTTATCCGTTTCAAATCCATTGGATGCACCACCAGCTGCCCCATCTGCGATGGCAGTATCCCTTACTGCTATACCAAATTGTATTTTTCCGCGGTAACCATTATCTGTATCAAAATCATCATCGAGGTTGCGGAAAGAAATAAGGTGTTTGGCATTAACAGTGCCGCCAAAAAATTCATACGCATCATCATTGCAATAACTAACCTGTACAAAATCGATCTCTGTTCCCCTTCCTACACTACCGCAGGTAAGACCATTTATTTCCCTGTCGGGCTGAAACGGATAGCCGCCAAACTCCAGTCGTACATATTTTACGATACCGCTGTTATCATCATCGTTATTACCGCCGTGCAAGCCATCACCGTTGGCATTATTAATTCCCCCTTCAATCTCCATCACACCGTTTACGCCATTATAAGAACCGTTATTTCTTGCCTTTCCTAAAATTACCAGGCCGCCCCAGTCACCAAGCCTTTTTTGTCCCTCAGGAGCACTGGACGTAAATACGATCGGCTGCGCCGGTGTGCCCACTGCAAAGATCTTTGCACCTCGTTTAATGATCAATGAACTGTTGGTACCTTTTCTGCCCTGCAGGGTAGTACCCGGCTGAATGGTTATGGCATACCCTGAATCGATATAAACTAACCCGTCCAGCAAATAGGTATTACCTGAGGTTAGGGTAATATTTCTCTTATAAGTACCGGACAGGACAAGGTCTTCTGCCTGTCCGTCTGTACCCACTTCCACATACACTTTTTTACAGGCAATCAGTGATAAAGCAGCAGTTAATACTAAAAGGAACTTTTTCATTTGTATGTATTTATTATTTCAGTTTATAAGTGAATGCAATATTGATATTGGTTCCTGAGTTGAATTTTCTGAGTTCAAAATCTTTCCCTGATTTAAATGTTCCGTCATCATCCACATCCTGGTAGAA
>DASUDW010000073.1:0-5172 GCA_036275415.1 Chitinophagaceae bacterium
ATGATCTGTATAGCAGCGGCCAATGCCGGTGCCACTTCTCAGGACCTTAAGACAGGTTATATTGTTGGTGCCACGCCAAAATACCAGCAGATATCCTTGTTCATTGGCGCAATAGTTTCTTCCCTGGCAATTGGTGCTACAATTAAAATTCTTGATCAGCCGACAGCTGAAATGGCCGCACAGGGCATTCAGCATGCAATTGGCACAGATAAATACCCCGCCCCGCAAGGAACTTTAATGGCAACGCTGATAAAAGGCATTCTGTCTTTCAACTTAGACTGGCAGTTTGTGCTGGTGGGTGTGTTCATTGCCATTGTAATGGAACTGTGCGGTATCAAAGCATTGAGTTTCGCCATTGGTATTTACCTGCCTTTGTCTACTACGCTTCCTATTTTCATCGGCGGCGCTATCCGTGGTGTTGTTGAGTGGAGAGAAAAAAGAAAGAATATCAAAGTGGCTCCTGAGGAAGAAGATTTGGGCAAAGGTAATTTGTTTGCAACGGGCCTCGTGGCAGGAGGCGCCCTTGCCGGTGTACTGGTTGCTTTCCTTTCCGCCAGTGATGGAGTAAGTAAACAACTGGCGAATGTAAATGCAGAACATGGCCTCAGCAGTTCATTTGGTGCAGAAGGCTATAAATGGCTGGGTGTTGCCTTCTTTGCATTAATGGGCTTCGTCCTCTATCGGGTAGCCATTAGTAAACGGAAGAGTTTATAAATTTTCAATAGTGTAAAAAGCCCCTGAAAGTTATCAGGGGCTTTTTTAGTTTTCGCTCAAGGGATTGAATATGTTTAAATAAAATTCAGGTACTCATATTTTTTACCAAGAATTGCCTTATCATCGGCGCCCAGCCATTTTTTCAGCACCGTAGCATACACATTTTTAAAATCTACTTTGTATTTCAAATCACCTTCATCCAGGTCGGCCAGGTCAGGCAGTTGATTGATCAACCCTTTTTGGCTTAAGCCCCCGCTAACCAGGAACATATTATTGGCCGTACCGTGGTCTGTTCCACCGCTGGCATTTTGTGCTACCCGTCTGCCAAACTCTGAAAATGTAAACAACAAAACATCATTGAACCGTCCGTTGGCTTTCAGGTCTTTTACAAATGCCTTTACCGCATCATTCATTTCGGTGAACAGCCTTTGTTGCTGAGCCTCCTGCCCTATATGTGTATCAAAACTACCCAGCGATACATAATAGACTTTCGTGTTGATATCAGAAAAAATTAAGGAAGCAATTGTTTTCATACTATTGCCAAGATCCGTTTTAGGATACTCCGCATTAGTGGGATGCAACCGGCTTTGCTGAAATATATAATCGGCACTTGACAAAGTTTCTGCCATGGTTTTATACAAATAGTCTACCGGCTGCTCACCTTTCTCGTCTGCATGGCTTTTCATTACATCCCTGAAAAATTTTTCATTGGCAGTGCCATATAAGCGGCGGGGATCTTTAACCGCAATTCCTTTTATATGTTCGCCTTTTAATGCCAGGCTAAGGATATCATCTATTTCAATGGCCTGTGTGGGTTTATCGCATCCATTGCATTGAGCATCGAGGTACCGGCCTACCCAGCCATGGTTCCAATACTCACTGCTCTGACTGGCCGTATGCCATATATCCATACTTCTGAAATGCGAACGGTCAGGATTGGGATAACCCACATTATTCAAAATAGCCAACCCGCCATCGTCATATAGTTCTTTAAAGGCGCTTAGCGCCGGATGCAGCCCGGCCTCATCGGTCAATGCCAGTGCCTTGTCTTTTAGAATGCCCAATCTTGGCCGGGCCTTATAATACAGATCATTGCGGAAAGGTATTACCGTATTCAAACCATCATTGCCCCCGCTGAGTTGCAGTATGACGACAACCTTGTTACCTGCAGGCACCATAGCTCTGCCTTCAAATGCTTTCAGGAATTTCGGCAGCATCATGGAAGCGGTGGCCAGTGAGCCGATTTGTATAAATTCTTTGCGCTTAATAAACATAGTCGGTTAATTTAAACCAGTTAACAAAGTTGATACTCCGGTGTACTCATCAACTGAAGCGTAGCTGTCTTAATAAAATTTTCCCGTCCGGTCTGGTCGGCGTATTGCTTAATCAGTTCAGGATTTACCTGGCTTTTGGCCTGCAATAAGATCCCGGTAATATTACTGAGCAATGACTCTCTTGGTATAGCTTCATAGTGCTTTGTATAAAGCGACCAATCTATCTTAACCTGGATGGGCCTGTTAACCCTGCTAACTGCTTTCATGGCCTTTGCCTTTGGGTCATCATTTTTTTCATCCTTTCTCCCCATCATCTGGTCATCATCATCTTTGGGACTTACATTGAACTCATCCTGCTCGTTCAGCATCTGCGGAATCCGCATCCGCAGCATCAAGGTTGAACTGTCTATCCAGTTTTTGCCCCCGGGCCATCCGGCAACGTTGGGCGGATAAAATAATAACTGGCCCAATGCCCTTTGCAGCAATAACAATGCCTCCTCCTGTTGCATCTTCATCGGCAGCAAACGCTGTATGCCTGCCACCAACTCTATGGGTGATTTGATCCTGGAACCGACATTCTTTGCATCAAAAAACCAGTCGCTGGTAAAGATATCTTCCAGCAGTTTGGCTATATCATACTGGTTGTTGTAAAACCTGTCGGCCAGCCATTCGACTTTCTCTTTATCTAAATTTTCATTGACAAAGAATTTGTAGATTTTTTGAGTGATATAACGGGCTGTTTGTTTTTGTTGCAATAAAATATCCAGCACTTCCTCTCCATCGAAGTTGCCGGATTTGCCTAAAACAGTTTTGTTGCCAAAGTCATGTTGAAAGCGGCGGAACACAAAATCACCTTTCAGGTTGGCGCTCCAGCCGGTAAAGGCCCTGGCGGCTTCTTTCACATCCTGCTCTGTATAATTGCCGCGGCCGAGGGTAAACAGTTCCATTACCTCGCGGGCAAAATTTTCATTGGGATGGTCTTTCCGGTTTTGCTGATTATTGAGAAAGTTCAGCATCGCTGCCGTTTTGGAGACTTCCTTCAATAAGGTCCCGAAATTTCCCAACGCATTGCGTCGTATTACATCCAGCAAACCCTGCTGGTAAAATATGTTGAGATTACGGCAGGCAAAATGACCATGCCAGAAGAAAGCCATTTTCTCCCGGAGCTGTGCAGCGCTGTTGACCATTTCATACAACCAGTAAATATTCAGGTTGCGGATGCCTTCCCTGTTTTTTTGCTGTACCTTTTTTCTTTCCTCTGCACTCATTTCCTGCCGTTGCTGGCGGCCTGCCTCTTCAATACCTTTATACAATCCCTGTAAATAATCATCCGCCACATTGATGTAATCAGGTTTTTTAGCAGACGCTTTTACCAATGCCTGGTAAAACTGTTTGGGTGAATAGTTGGAAAGATCACCTAATTGCTCAACGGCGGGACCAAAACCGGCCCTCCACATGAGGTGCTGGTTTTTTATCTGGTTGGACAATGACATCAGGTTATTATTTATGTTTCAGACTAAATGGCCGGCAAATAGTTTAACAACCATTTATTTACAGACGTAAAACGCCAATTAAGCCTTCTTATTTTTAAATTTGGTTTGTATAAATTTTTTTATGGCTTTGAGATTCCTGAAATATACCATTCCTTTTATCTTTTTTGCAGGTGCACTCCGTTCTTTCCATACAGAGGGTTGGATGACCTGGGGACCCATGATCGTTGCATGGATTATCATTCCGCTGCTGGAACTCATCATAAAGCCCAACCCCTCCAATATGAGTGCCGCCGAAGAGGAAATGGCGAGAAAGAACAAAGCCTATGATATTTTACTTTACCTGGTAGTAGTGTTTCAATATGTGGCCCTCTATGAATTTTTGCAATCGATGAAAGAAGATACCCTTGCCTGGTACGATACCGCCGGAAGGGTTGCTGTTATGGGTTTGTTGTGCGGTGTTTTTGGCATCAATGTAGGACATGAACTGGGGCACAGGGTGAACAAATTTGAACAAACCCTGGCGAAAGCATTACTGCTTACTTCGTTGTACATGCATTTTTTTACTGAGCACAACAAGGGCCATCACAAAAGAGTGGCCACACCTGAAGATCCCAGCAGTGCCCGTATGGGTGAACCGGTTTATACCTTTTATTTCAGGACCATTTTTTTCAGCTACCTCAGCGCCTGGCATATTGCCAATGAGGAAACAAGAAAAAAAGGGAAGAAGGCTTTTTCTGTCTATAATGAAATGGTACAGTTCCAGCTGATACAAGTTACATTCATGGCAGTTATTTATATATTTTTTGGCCTTCAGGTCTTGCTGTACTTCCTGCTGGCAGCTTTCATAGGTATATTATTGCTGGAAACAGTGAACTACATAGAACACTACGGATTGCAACGAAAACAAATGGCAGATGGCAAATATGAAAGGGCTATGCCGGCGCATAGCTGGAACAGTGACCATGTGGTGGGCAGGATCTTCCTGTTTGAACTGAGCCGCCACTCCGATCATCATTACCTGGCCAGCCGTAAATACCAGGTATTGCGCCACCATGATAATGCCCCGCAGATGCCAACCGGCTACCCGGGTATGATGATCTTATCTTTAATTCCGCCTGCCTGGTTTTATATCATGAACAAACGTATCCGGCAACAGGAACTATCATAATTGCAGTTTAACGGCGGACTTAATCATTTACTTACAACTGTATTCCATAAAATTCTCGTAGTTTTTCTACTGGTTTTTGCAGGTAATTGCTGTTTAGACACTTTGTTGCATAAATTATTACAATAAGGTTTGCTTTATTCCACATTATCCGATTAAATTTAGAGGTCATTTTTCCCCCACATCTTAAAACAATTATTCATTTATGAAAAAATCTCTTGTACTGCTCACTGCAGGAGCCTTAATGCTGACTATTGGTTGTACCAAGTCATCAAAACAGGAAGAGAACCTGCCCAAAGAAAACGAAACAACTCTTAATGTAACCGGACGCCAATGCGCTTCTCATGAAGTTCTGCAAGAACAAATGAAGAATGATCCGGCATTAGCCAAAAGAATGAACGACATTGAAGAATTTACCCGAAGAGCTTTAGCTAATCCTGAACAATACCGTGTATTAACTGATGGCACACTTGAATTGCCGGTTTGGGTGAATGTTTTATATAAAACCGCTGCTGAGAACATTTCA
>DASUDW010000074.1:0-2518 GCA_036275415.1 Chitinophagaceae bacterium
GTTCATCAGTTTCCGGGCTCACCGGCTGATCAATGATGCCACCGCTGCCGGCAACAACCGGAGTTTGACTTTGTACAGTTCCGTCAAAGTCTGAACCATCTCTTCTGTCTGTGCCCACTTGTGCGTTCAGCAAATCATCAATAGTGGCAGGAGGATTATCCTGTTCATCATCGGGCACAATATTAATATCGGTAAGTGGTTCGGTTCTTACCGGAGTTTGTTCCGGTTGTGGCTGGGTTTCTGGTTCCGGCACCGGTTCTTTCACATCTGGAAGATCAGACAATTCTACTCCGGGCACTATCCTTACCTGTTGCCGGTTATCCCGGTTTCCGTTGGAGAAAAAACTCAGACTTACCAGCAGCATAGTCAGCAGGAAAGTAATGACAAGTGCTTTGGTCATTCGGGAAGAATAGGTTTTCCGGAGTTCATAAGCGCCGTAGGCTTTGTTACGGCCGTCAAAGATCAGGTCTATCAGCGGTGCTGATAAAATAGCGTTGGTTTGCATGGCTTATACTTTTGGTGATAAGACACAGCAGGCTGCTGATTCCATATTTTTTTTGAATTAATTTCCGGGAGAGGGTTCATTGTTCATTGTTCATGGTTCATAGAAACTAACCCTGAATATGGAAGAATTCTTGTTGATGTGTATGTTATGGAGCAGAAGTCGTTGCCGGTGTTTATCTTGCATTTACTATGAACCATAAGCCATGAACTATGAACCAAAAACCATGAAAAAATACACCAACATATTACTTTCCCTTGCCAGCGGATTGCTATTATTCGCTGCATGGCCTGTTTCACCGTTAACACTACTTATCTTTTTTGCTTGGATTCCCTTGTTGTGGCTGGAAGAAAGGGTAAGCAGCCGTAAGAAATTCTTTGGCCTCACCTATATCACCATGTTTATTTGGAATGTAGCTACTACCTGGTGGATATGGAATGCATCGGCACCGGGTGCTGTCAGCGCCTTCCTGGCTAACAGCCTGCTGATGTGTTTTCCCTGGCTGGGCTATAAAATAGTGAAGGGAAGAATGGGTGAAAAGTATGGTTATATTTCTTTGATTGCCTTCTGGATGTGTTTTGAATATATTCACCTGCAGGACTGGGGGCTTAGCTGGCCCTGGCTTACATTGGGTAATGTATTTGCCACCAAAACGGAATGGGTGCAGTGGTATGAATATACCGGTACCAGCGGCGGCACATTATGGGTGCTTGGCGTCAACATTCTTTTATTCCTGCACCTGAAGAAGAATATTGTAACTACAAAAGGAAAAGATTACCGATTCCTCATTCCGGCTGCGCTATTATTGGTATTACCCATACTGGTTTCTAAAATAACAACCTTCCGGTTAGAAAAAGGAAATCAAACCAATAAGAATATTGTGGTAGTGCAGCCCAATATTGATCCTTATGAAAAAGTTTCCAGTGAAGCTGGCTCCTTTGAAGCACAACTGCAAAGACTCATCAGCACCACGGAAAAAGCAGCAGACAGCAATACCACACTTATCATTTGGCCGGAAACCGCTTTGTATATGATGACAAGGCTGGATGAGGCAAATCTGAAAAGCAATTTTTTTCTGAACCCACTGTGGAATTTTTTACAAAAATATTCGAAGGCTTCTTTGTTTACCGGTATTGAAAGCTACCGTCAGTTTAATGAGAAAACGAAATATTCGCAGGAGTATGATGGCTATCACTTTGAATCGTACAACGGATCAGTATTGCTCGACTCCGGTGGCACACATGGTTTCTATCACAAATCCATGCTGGTACCCGGCGTAGAAACCCTGCCCTGGTTCCTGAAATTCCTGAGTAAGTGGTTCGATAAATTTGGCGGCACCACTGCAGGCTATGCCAAACAGGACCATCGTACCGTAATTGAAGATAAGAACGGGTATAAGATTGCCCCGGCTATTTGTTATGAAAGTATTTACGGCGAATTTATGAGCCGGTATATCCGAAATGGCGCCAACCTTATTTGCATCATCACCAACGACGGCTGGTGGAAGAAAACACCCGGTCATAAGCAACACATGAGTTATGCAAGATTAAGGGCTATTGAAACCCGCACCTGGGTAGCCCGCAGCGCTAATACCGGCATCAGTTGCTTTATTGATCCGAATGGAAAAGTAATCAATCCGCAGCCCTACAACAGCAATGCTGCTATTAAGTATAACATTAGTGCAGCAGCAAAAAAATCAACTACATTCTTTGTAAAGTTTGGTGATGTGTTGTCGAAGCTGATGATAGGGATAAGTATATTACTGATCATAACAACCATTTTCTTCAAGATCAGAAAGCGAAGAATCAATTGAATATGATTAAAACCATATCCTTTCAGGGCAAAGAGATTTTTTACCGTGTCATTGGCACCGGCAAACCGGTCGTATTAGTGCATGGATTTGGCGAAGACGGAGAAATCTGGCAGAACCAGGTAATGTTCCTGCAAGACAAATTCAAACTCATCATCCCGGATCTGCCGGGCAGTGGCCGATCAGCATTAATTGATGATATGAGC
>DASUDW010000075.1:0-4820 GCA_036275415.1 Chitinophagaceae bacterium
TGACATTTAATTATTAATCAATCAACCTAAAAATTACCACAATGAAATTTACCAGAATCTTATTCATGGCCCTGGCGCTGGTTAGTGCTGTTGCCATGCAGGCACAGGACAAAAAACCCATTTCTAAAATAAAGAAGGGAACTGTCTTGAAAAGTACAGATATTTTGTTCCTGGGTATGGTTACCAACGCAGATTTTACCAATGACAAAAATGCAAAGAAAGTAGTAACGATCGGCGGCCAGGACTACAAGGAAGGAAGCAAACTGACCAAGGCTGATGCCACTGCTATTACCGGGGCAATCACCGAATGGCGTAAGTCAAACCAGGGTGTAAAAGATATTAAGGACGACAATTCACCTGGTAACAGGGGTGCCGGCTGGTGTTATTATTGGGCATACTACTGGGATTACTACTGCGGATGTTATGTGTATTACAAGGTTTGGTATTACTGTTAAATCATAACTGCATAAATGTAAAGCCGGTTTTACCGGCTTTTTTTATTTTGTATAAGTAGATTGTAGTAACCTGTTTATTTAGCGGCATTCACGGCCACCTTTTAACGTCCTGTACCCACCAGGCTAAAAGCTATCCGGAATCCCAGGTAACAATGACCTGTACCGCCGGGAACTTCATATTGATTGGCCCCCGGCTCCAGGTAAAAGACATCATCCGTACACCAGGATCCGCCTTTTACAATCGCATATTGCTGCAGGTAAGCATCAATTTCCTTTTCATTCAGGACAGCAAAGGGAGAACGGGGAAATTTTTTCTTTAGTGCAGCCAGTTCCTCATTGTTTCCGGAAGTTGTATAAACCGGCCGGTAACTTCCCCGGGTGGAAGTCCATTCTGCTACATTCCCAATCAGGTTGTAAAATCCGCTGCTGTCCGGTTTGTACGTATTGCCGGGAGCAGTGTAAAAAAATCCGTCATTGTAATAGCTTTTGATCAGCAAACTGTCCAGGGTGAAAAATTTTCCGAAATTATAGCTGAAGCCATTGTTTTTTGTTCGCTGATTGTCATTGATAACAGAACTATACGACTTTGTTTGTGTGGTATCTGTAACAGAAAGGGGGTAATGGGCCTGCGCCGCATATTCCCATTCATCACTGCCGGGCAGCCGGACCTCGAACCGGAAGGAGGACTCGTTCATGGCAGCAAGGGCATTGTTCCATTCCCGGCTCTTCCAGTCGCAATAAGCCATCGCCTGCAATTGATTGACGCCGACCACCGGGTAATTACCAAATGCAGGATGGCTGTAATAGCGTTTGGTCATGGGCTCATTGTACGAATAGGCAAAATCCCGGATCCATACAAGGGTGTCCGGATAAACAGGTATTTTTTCCCCGGAAGATAACTGGTAGCATAATTTTGTTACATCCAGTTCTTTACGGCCAAATATCCTTTCTTCAGGCACCAGCATCAATGGGTCCAGCCGCTCATCTTTCCAGTTAATAACTGCTGCCCAGTCTATCCGACGGCTGTTGCCATCCTTGATAAAGTGACCTAAAAACGAATGAACAATTGAATCCCTGACATAATGTACGAATTGCCGGTAGTCCTTATTGCGCACTTCAAACTTTGCTAAAAAAAAGGAGGAAACAGATTTTTGTACCGGGCCACCCAGGCTGATGGAATCAGCACCGGTTCTCCGGCCGGCTATAAAATCACCACCCGGCAGCCACACACTGTTTTTGATCTCCTGCCGGTAGGGGAAATCCGGAAGTATCCGGTACAACCGGGCATTGGCACTATCCGTCAATTGCGCTTTTGAATAGTGCAGCACCAAACAGGCTATAACAAAAAAGAGTAGCCGCATAGCATATATTGACCTGCGGGAATATAACTGGCACATTCCCGGCATTAATTGTACAGTGAAACAATCATTTTACTAAATATAATATTTATTTTTAGTTACAGGGCAATACCCGGCAACCTTCATGCAACGAAACCAACACCTGATAATATTGGCCGGCCTTAAAACAGTCTTGCTGTTTTTCTGCCTCATTTCGGGTAGCCATGCAGGGGCACAACAGCCCAAGTTGATACTGCCTACCGGCCACCAGGGTGAAATGGAGATTCTTTTTTCACCGGACGGAAGCCGCATACTTACTAACGGGGAAGAAGGAACGGCTAAACTGTGGGATGCCCGGTCAGGCAGGATGCTGGCCGATCTGGTAGGTCATAAAGGAAAAATTGAAGAGGTGCTGTTTACATCCGATGGGAAAAAGATCATTACAAACGCTGCTGACAACACCGTCAAGATATGGAATACATTGTCGGGCGATATGCTTTTTACCCTGGATGCCAATAAAGGCAAGATCAGTTCAGTTGTTTTAATGAATAGAGGGGATCGGGCTATTATTGAATATGATTCAGCTACGATTTTCCGTATTTCAACAATTTGGGACCTGGCCTCGGGGAAACTATTGCATACCATCCCTTTTAGTAAATACCGGACAGATAATGGAGAGATAATTGCCGTACCACCGCAAACCGCATTCAGCCCCGATGGAAATTTTGTGGCCAGGACAGATGCATTTAACTACAGCCAGGATTCCCTTGTAGTGCTGGTAACGGAGCTTACCGGTAAACAAAGACCCCGGCAACTGGAGGGTTATTTCACCGGTCTTGGTTACCTGCAATACAGTCCGGATGGTAAAACCATCCGGGCAGCTTGTTTTAAAAAGTATACTGGTTCGCCGGACACCGCTCAGAAAACAAATGACCCTTCCGGTTACCTGGAGATAATGTTATGGAATGCCGCCACCGGAAAATTGATCAGTAAGTGGACTGCTGGTCCCTGGAAAAATTATAATGGAAGGGGAAATATGGTAAAGCAGTTCGATGGCCGGAATGTAATACTAATAAGCAAAGAGCAACAACAGGATCAAACAAAAGCAGCAGTGCAGGTAGGGGACCTCGTTACACGAAAATTAAAGTTTACCATAGACCTGCCGCCCAATGAATGGAAATCTTATTTCTTCCCGGACAACCAAACTTTCTTCCTTCGCACCAATAAGGATTCATTAATGATCTGGGACCTTGGCTCTGGGCGGCTGCTGGCCAGCCCCGGAAAATTGACGGGAGGTGACAAAGCCTATCAATTCGGCGAAGGCAACAAGATCCTGGCCTTTATCCAAAACAACACCGTAAAAATTTGGGACAGGGCATCGGCCCGGCTCCTTTTCAGCCTGCAACATTCAACAGGTATTGATTCAATGCGGCTGGGTCCCCTGAATAAAACATTGTTAACCTTCACGAAGGATAATACGATTCATCTTTGGGATTTATTGACCGGCCGGCTACTGCGCAGTATACCTAACGGCGATAATGAACTCTTGTCAGCAAAGCAAAGCGGCGATGGTAAATACCTGGCTGTAATTACCACCGTGTATGAAGAGGAAGAAGAAGAAAAGGAAGAGGAAGAGGAAGAACAAGAAATGAAAACAGTAGATCTCTGGGATTTGGCGGCAGGCAAAAAACTTTGGTCATTCAGCACACAAGAGGAAGACCTTAATTATAACTTTAGTCCCGACAGCAGATCAATCATCCTCTACAAACAGGAAAGGAGTTATTACCGGGATACCAAAAAGCAAGGCAAAGAGAATATAGAACTAAGGGATATACAAACGGGCCGCCTCATTTCCGGATTCACCGGCAATGCCTCCGCCATTCAATCCGCCATCATTTCTCCGGGTGGCGACAGGATAGCCATCACAACAGAAGACAGTACCGTTAAATTGTGGGATATACCATCCGGAAAGTTCCTGCCTGTATGGAAAGGGCATACTGACAGGGTGAATAGTGTACAGTACAGTGCAGACGGGAAATATGTCCTCTCCGCTTCTGCCGACAGCACGGTCAAACTCTGGGAGGCTGTTTCCGGGAAACTTTTATATACGTTTCCGGCAGCAGAAGAGCCGGTTAATACGGCACAATTCAGCCCGGACGGAAAATATATCATTACGGCAACAGATTACGATGCCATGATCTGGGATGCCGCCACCCGGCAATGGATACGCACCTTAGAAGGCGGCGGAGCCAAAGATGCCCGTTTCAGTCCCGACGGAAAATATATTATCACAGATGGCACCTTGTGGAATGCTGCAACGGGCGAAGAAATCTTTTACCTCGACTGGCATAATGGTGAAATCATCAGCAACCGGTTCAGCCCCGATAGTAAGTATATCGTTACCGCTTCTGCTGATGAAACAGCCAAAGTATGGAGTACCGAATTCGGCGAATTGGTTTTTAGCCTGGATGACCATGCGGATGAAGTGGTCTATGCCGCATACAGTGAGGACGGTCGCTACATCATCACCGCTTCACTTGATAATACCATCAAGACCTGGGATGCACCAACAGGCCGTTTATTACAAACCCGGTACCTGGGACCCAATACTGTGATGAAGGACTTTTCTGTAAAAACTAACAGGATGGTTTACGCAGAAGCCGGTACGGAATTGAAGATAGCGGATGGACTGACAGGTGAAATGCTCTATAGTTTCTATGCTGTAGGCAGCGAAGATTACCTGGTAGTGGACAAATACCGGCGCTACGATGGTACAGAGAATGCCCGGAAGTTATTGTACTTCACCTGCAATGATGAGATTATTGAACTGGCGCAGTTAAAAGATAAACTCTGGACCCCCAATCTTGCCCGCCGGCTCATGAACGGTGATTCCATTTTTGCCCCCCGTCTTTCCGAACTGAATATTTGCGGCCTTACCCCGCAGGTAGCCGATAAAAGTGATGGTAAAACCGGCTACCGCTTTGTAATAAATCCCCGCAGGGGCGGGTTGGGTGAAACGGTATTGCTG
>DASUDW010000076.1:0-2989 GCA_036275415.1 Chitinophagaceae bacterium
CAGGGCATTAAGTATTGCGATCAAGCAGGAAAAAAAATATTGCCGCTTTGGAATTTCGCCCTTTAGTGTTTGGCGAAATAAGGATAAAGACCCGATGGGTAGCGACAGCAAGGCAGGTCAAACCAATTATGATGACCTGTATGCCGATATTATTTTATGGTTGCGGAAAGGATGGATCGATTATGTAACGCCGCAGCTCTACCTGGAAATCGGGCATGATAAGATTGCTTACGAAAAACTGCTCGACTGGTGGAGCCGTCACAGCTATGGCAAACATATTTACATTGGTCATGGCATTTACCGTACGCAGGAAAACCAGCCAAAGTGGAAGGTTCCTGAAGAGTTGCCTAACCAGATAAAACTGCTTCGCCGTTATCCTAATGTGCAGGGCAGCATCTATTTCAGTAGTAAAGCTTTTGAAAAAAATCCTAACGGGTGGAACGACAGCCTTCAGAATAATTATTATAAATATCCTGCCCTGTTGCCTCCTATGCGCTGGATTGATAATGAGAAACCCTGGCCACCGATTGTTGACAGAAAGATCGTTGATGATTCAGTGATACAATTAACGGTCAGACCCGATCCCCGGAACAGGGTAGATATTAAGTATTATGTGGTGTATCAATATGCAGCGGACTCACACACCGAAACGTTTGGGAATTCGCCCAAATACATTTCCCGGTTTGTTACGATGCCGGAAGGGTTTCAGCTGAAAGAAACGCTTTCGGCTGAACATTTCTCATACCGGTATGTGATTACAGCGGTGAGCAAGAACAACAACGAAAGTGACCTGAGTGAGATTGCTATTTTGGTGCAGCCGGATGGTAAGTGGCAGTTTTATAATCCCTGATTCGATTTTACTATTGTCTCTTGACCGGGTACCAGAAGAAAGAAAAACCCAGTACATTATTGGTGTATTTCCACTTGTAGCGGGGCTTTGATATATCTGTTATACTACGGGAATAGTCGAACCTTATTCCGAATTTTTCCCTGTATTCAATCATTCCTGCTACCGCAAAGCCCCCATCAAATCTTTTGTAATAGCTATCGCTCCGGTGAAGGTTTCTTTTGGTGCGATCGGGTGAATTGGCTGTTATTTGTTTCCCCTTAAAGCCATAAGCGATATAAGGACCGGCAGCTGCAACCATGCGATAGCTCTTTCCGGCATTAAATTTATAACCTGCCTGCAAAGGCAGTTCAATGTAATTGAGATAAGTAACAACAGTATCAAAAGGTGGTGTCCGGTATTTCGCCCTGACCCTGTTGCCTTTGCCTGTATAAAATGGCCCGGTATACAAGAACCAGTTGTCTTCATCATTCAAAGGAATTTCCAGCTGAATTCCTGCATTAAAACGGAATAGTATAGCACCTGCTCCTTTTGAATCTCCTGTATATGCTGGTCTGTAAACAAAATTGGCCAGGTTTATTCCGCCCTTAACACCAACCTTTGTCTGTGCAGTTGTGATCAGCGGGAAAAGTAATATAATAAGCAGTTTTTTCAATTAGAATGATACAAGGTATCTTATAGCACTGCTTTATGTATGCAGTGCAGGTTTAAAGTATTCTTAAAAACGCTTTCATCTGCAATTTTTACCTTTGCGGGGTTGTATAGAAAACAACTTCAAACTTATAACCTTAAACGTATAAACATGCCCGGCTACGAACTCTGGAGTGATAAAGAAAGAAAAGAAGTAAATGATGTGCTGGAAACAGGCATCCTGATGCGCTATGGCTTTGATGGGCCCCGGAAAGGTGTCTGGAAAAGCAAAGAGTTGGAAGCGGCCATCAGCGAAACATTTGGTTGTAAATATGCCCAACTTACTTCCAGCGGTACGGCAGCCTTAACTACAGCTATGAGTGCATTGGGTATTGGATACGGAGATGAGGTGATCACACCTTCTTTCACTTTTGTGGCCAGTTTTGAAGCCGTGTTAAGCGTTGGTGCAGTGCCGGTACTGGTGGATGTGGATGATACGCTGACACTGGACCCGGAAGCAGTCCGAAAAGCGATTACGCCTAAAACAAAAGCCATTATGCCGGTACATATGTGCGGCAGTATGGCTGATATGGATGCTCTGGTGGCTATTTGTAAAGCGAACAATTTAATACTGCTGGAAGATGCCTGCCAGAGCATAGGTGGTACCTATAAAGGCAAACACCTGGGTACCATTGGTGATGCCGGCACTTTTTCATTTGATTTTGTAAAGACCATGACCTGTGCCGAAGGCGGTGTGGTGATGACCAACCGGGAGGATATTTATGTAAACAGTGATGGTTACACCGACCATGGCCATGATCATAAAGGGGTGGACCGTGGCGCTGACCTGCATCCTTTCATTGGCTATAATTTCCGTATTTCTGAATTGCATGCGGCCGTTGGATTGGCACAAATAAAAAGACTGCCAGAATTTTTATCGGTTCAAAAAAAGAACCACGGACTGCTGAAAAATATTTTAGCACAGGTGCCGGAGGTTTCTTTCCGCCGTATACCAGATCCTGCCGGTGATAGTTGCAGTTTTGTTAGCTGGTTTTTGCCCACTGAAGAAATAACGAGGGCAGTGGTAGCCGAAATGAAAGCACAGGGAATTTTGCCCGGTAATTTTTACTGGTATGATAATAACTGGCATTATATCCGCAAATGGGATCACCTGAAAAATGCGGTGACATTAAATGCCTTAAGCCCTGAACTGAAAGAAAAGGTAATGCAACAGGCGAACAAAGACTTTACTGCCAGTGATGCTGTAATGAGTCGTTGTATTTCTACTTCCATCAGTTTATTGTGGACAGAAGAACAAATACAGGAGAAAGGGGAGAAGATGGTGAATGCTGTAAAGAAAGTACTGAGCACCCAGCCTGTTTCTGCCTGAGTTTTCAAAAGCACATTAAGTAATAACTAACTATCCATTTACAATGATAGCTACCAAACTATTTTCTGATTTTTTCAAAAGTGAGAGAAGTGGCGGCATTGTATTGATTCTTTGCACCATTG
>DASUDW010000077.1:0-13081 GCA_036275415.1 Chitinophagaceae bacterium
CGGCAGCGGTATTGGTTGACCACATTGGTAAACACAGAGCCTTTAGGCCATACCTGTGTACCCCGGTTGCTGATTGTTACCAGTTTAAAAAGGTCACCGGTGTGCAGCAGGCATTTCTCCGCCACAGCTAAAGGCTGTTCCATGCTTTCAATAAACATATCTACCCCAACAATTTTTTCATCTTCCATTTCCTTTGTCATGATCAAAGGATTTTTTTCCAGTTTAAAATGTGTGGGTGTTATCGGTTTATTCGGCATGGAAGTTTTAGCACCTTGTTGTGGTGTTTTTCCAAAATTGCTGATAATGGCATTGGCAAATTCTGTTGTATTTACGGCTGGTTTTGATTTATCGCCAAAGTCGCCGGTGTGAATACCATTTTCCAGTGTGTAGAGTAAAGCATTTTCGATCAGCGCTGCATTTTCCATATAACCCAAATGGCGCAACATGGCCAGGCCGCTCAGCAATAAGGCTGTTGGGTTGGCAATATTTTTTCCGGCAATATCAGGAGCTGTGCCGTGTACTGCTTCAAATATGCAAATATGGTCACCGATGTTGGCCGAGGGAGCAAAACCCAATCCGCCTACCAACCCGGCGCAGAGGTCACTTACAATATCTCCCTGTAAGTTGGTGAGCACCACTACATCAAATAAGTCTGGACGGGTCACTAATTTCATACAGAGGTCATCGACAATTACATCATCCGCCTTCAGTTCAGGGTATTCTTTGGCCACCTCATAAAACACTTCGAGAAAGAGACCATCTGTAATCTTCATGATATTGGCCTTGTGTCCGCAGGTTATGCGGCGGGCGCCTTTTTTCCGGGCCATTTCAAAGGCATATTTGATAACCTGCATACTGCCCGGCCGGGTAATGAAGCGACGGCTTAGTGCTACATCATGGGTGAGCATATGCTCAATGCCCCCATAGGTGTCTTCAATATTTTCTCTGACAATGGTTACATCAATCGGGATACCGGCTTTTGAAAAAACGGTGTCCACCCCGTGCAGTGTCTGGAAAACCCTCTTATTAGCGTAAGTGTTCCATGTTTTTCGAGCAGTTACATTTACACTTTTCACCCCTTTTCCCTTGGGTGTTTCCATCGGGCCTTTAAATAAGATGCCCAGGGTTTCTATTGTCTCTTGTGCTTCGGGTGTCATGCCGTTGCTGTAACCTTTATCAAACACCCATTTTCCCATGTCAACATATTCATATTCAAGAGGTACTTTGCTGGCATTGAAGATATTAAGTACCGCTTCCATAATCTCCGGGCCGATCCCATCGCCCTTGGCTACTGCAATTTTCATATATGGCATTTTATATTTGAGCCGCAAAAATAAGCGGCCTGCACCATTAAAACGTTAAACACTCTTTAAGGTTCTGCTTATCGGCCAATTTGTTTATTTTTATGGTATGACAAGCCTTATTTCAGAAGGTGTGGAAGTAAGTGTGGAAACATTTTACCAGTCTGATTACAGTGATCCGCTGCAATCAGAATTTATGTTTGCCTATCGCATTACACTTGAAAACCATAACGCATTCCCCGTTAAACTACACCGGAGACACTGGTATATTTTTGACAGCAATGGTACTCACCGGGAAGTGGAAGGTGAGGGTGTGGTGGGTGTCCAGCCTACCCTGCAGCCGGGAGAACATTACCAGTATGTAAGCGGATGCAACCTTCGGACCGAAATGGGAAAAATGTACGGCACTTACCAGATGGAAAATCTAAGTTCCAAAAAAATGTTTACGGTTAAGATACCTGCTTTTGAAATGATCGTTCCCCTGAAGCTTAACTAAGCCATAATTTTCTTAGTCCTTTCTTTCATTAAAGCTATTGCTTCTTTTTCTGAGGCAAACATATTGCCGTTTATATTCACAAGGTTAGCCGCCAGTTTATCATAGCGTTTAGTAAGCAGCCAGGTAAATATATGCAGGTAGTGTATCCCGTCAAATACGATGGCTTTGTTGGCAGCAAAATCATCTTTTCTTTTCAGGAATTCGCCGGGCATTTCCGTGTAGTGCATCCCGGGCCTTAGGTGGTGAATGATATGATAACCATCATTCCAGCATGTTTTGTTATACACTGTATTGATACAGTTGATAGAACTGGTGTATAGGTTGCCCGGGTCTTTTGCGTCAACAAAAGAGTGCTGAGTCCAGTTACCCAGCATCATTACCAGCCGGGCAAAAACCAACGGTATGACGAATACCAGCAGGGTTGCTTTCAGGTTAACGAAGCACATGCCCATGCAAAACAGGATAAATACATACTCCCCAATGGTCAGGCGCTGGTATAGTTTTTTTCTTTTGCGTACAAACAAATAACGGATAGTGTCAATTACCCCGCGGAGCATGAATTTTATGAAGTAAGCTAAAAAGTCCTTCAGGCTGTCCCGCTGGTAATGCATGGTGCTGCTTGTATCATCGGGCAGGTTATTTTCTATATGGTGCATGCCCATATGGTGGCTGAAATAACCCTCCGGTGCATGTCCAAACAACGGACAAATGATCCAGGTAATATAAGTGTGAAAAGGTTGCTGATAGGGGGCTTTAAATATTTTTCTGTGGCAGAGGCAATGAAACATTAGCCCGAACCTCCCTTTGAAGTAAAGCTGTGATACATAAAAATACGGAATGGCGACAGCCCACCACCACCAGCCTGTCAGCAGGGGTGTGAATAGCAGTATGGCTACAGGCAAAACCAGCAAATGGATTTTTGTAAGCAGGTAGATAAAAGGCAGGTCCCTTTTATCGTTCATGATCCTTAGCCAGCACTTATCGTACCATGAAAATTTAGCAGGGGGCGAATAAACAGGATCAGTAAGTGTGTCGGATAGCGTCTTCATATGAAATTTTCTTAGAGGCTTACAGTGATTTTACATCGCAAATTGCTACTGGTAAAGTTAGTACCTGAGCACCTTTGAATATATGATTTACTTCGGTTTATATTTTGCCTCTTCAATGATACTGGCAGCGGGGCTTTTCATAATCTCCCCCGGAGAAAAATTCTTGTTTTTAACAGCAAACTTTTTTACGATCTGCCAGCCGATCCATTGCCCGATATTGCCGGGTGAATAATCCTGCGGCAACCCCTGAGTAAAAGGTGACTCGCCGATATAAGTTTGAATGACTGCCGGGTTCAATGATTGCAGGTCTTCGTTTTTTATGATATAGGTCCAGATATCTCCTTCGTTTTTGGCGCACCAGTCCAGTTGTTGTTGGGTGTAACCGGTTTTTATGGAATCCGGTACTTCCGGCAGAAATTGGTCCAGCAGATACCACTGCTTTCCCTTCTCCACCATTTGTTCAATTAATGGTTTACCGCTGCTTTGATCAGGGAAAAGGTCATTCACCACCAGCTGCATGGCATCGGCAATAATATATTCCTTACTAAATCGGCGGCTGCGATAGGCCGGCGCCACATTTTGAATAAAAAAGGGATCCTGGTAAACGGAGAAATCTTTACCCAGGTAAAATTGCAGGCTGATGCCCATCAGTCCCGGCCTCAGAAAATTGGGCGTCAGGCCATAATCGGCCTGTGCAAGGGCATCCATCGGACCTGCAACAGTATAAATTTTCGGAACCGGGTATGCAGGAAAATAATATTTCACATACTTGAATGAGTGGCTGAATTGCCTGTCAAGATCTTTTGTGTCTTTAAATACAATATTAATAGTGTCAAACAGTTTTTGGCTGAGCCCAAGGAAACGCTTTACACCGCTGAGAGTGGATGCGCTGTCAAGCCCGAGGATATTTTGCAGGAAAATAGTAGTGAGTCCCGGGTTTTGGCGATAGACTTCATTTAATCCTGCCTGCACATTATTGCTGTCAAGCTTTGCCAGTTCCCTGTCAAAGCGTTGTACCTGAACTTCCACTTTTATTCCTGAAATGTCCGGTATGCCTTTTTTGTCATTATTGCAAGCGGTAATGCTTAATGCAGCAAGGCCGGGAAGGATAAATTTTTTCATAGACATGGTAAACGATCAGTCGGTTAGTGTATTGTGAGGCAAAAATAAGCTACAAAAACATTAACTAACTTCGTTACATGAAGATTGCATTAGCGCAGCAGAACTATCATATCGGCAATTTTGAAAGTAACACCCAAAAGATCATAGATGGGATAAAAAAGGCCAAAGAAATGGGAGCCGATCTTGTGGTCTTTTCTGAGTTGTGTATTTGCGGTTATCCCCCGAGGGATTTTCTGGAGTTTGAAGATTTCATCAGTAAGTGTTACTCATGCATTGATGTAATAAAGGAACATGCAGATACCATTGGTGTACTGGTGGGGGCGCCGGACAGAAATTCTGTAAAAGAGGGAAAGGATCTGTTTAACGCTGCTTATCTTCTCTATGATAAAGAAATAAAAGCTGTTGCCCATAAAACCTGCCTGCCCAATTATGATGTGTTTGATGAATACCGCTACTTTGAACCGGCTTATAACTGGCAGGTGATGGAGTTCAGGGGCAAAAAGCTGGCGGTTACTATTTGCGAGGATATCTGGAACCTGGGAGATAACCCTCTGTACCGCCATTGTCCCATGGATGAACTAATGAAGCAAGATCCGGATATCATGATCAACCTGTCTGCTTCTCCTTTTGATTATACCCATGTGGAAGACAGGAAAGCCATCCTGAAATTGAATACGGCCAAGTATAAGCTGCCCATGCTGTATTGCAACTGTGTAGGCAGTCAGACCGAAATTGTATTTGATGGCGGTTCACTGGTTTTTGATAAGTATTCAAATATGATATGGCAATTACCTCTTTTTAAAGAAGCCATTGAATTATTTGAACTGAATGATAAAGGTGATTTTCTGAACCCGCCGGTAGCTAAGGCCGATCAATTGCCCGATGCGGAATTCAATCCTGCAGATTTCGATCATGACCTCTGCACCGCAGAAATTTATGATGCCATTGTAATGGGCATCAGGGATTATTTCAGCAAGATGGGCTTTACCAAAGCCATTTTAGGCAGCAGTGGTGGTATCGACAGTGCCGTAACCCTCGCAATAGCCTGTGATGCGCTGGGCAAAGAAAATGTAAGGGCCATTCTTATGCCTTCACAATTTTCCACCGGCCATTCAGTAAGTGATGCGGAACAATTGAGCAAAAATTTGGGTAATCCATATGATATAATCCCGATCAGGCGGATATATGAAGCATTTCTGTCCGATTTGCACCCGCTGTTTAAAGATCTTCCTTTTGGTATTGCTGAGGAAAATATTCAAAGCCGTACAAGAGGTAATTTACTGATGGCTGTAGCCAACAAGTTTGGTTATATATTACTCAATACCTCTAACAAAAGTGAACTGGCTACCGGCTACGGCACATTGTATGGAGATATGGCCGGAGGGTTGGCGGTATTGGGCGATTGTTATAAAATGCAGGTATATGCCCTGGCAAAATACATTAACAGGAACAAGGAAATAATACCGGAAAATATCCTGGTGAAGCCCCCTTCTGCTGAATTGAGACCGGGGCAAAAGGATACAGATTCATTACCCGATTATGCTGTGCTGGATAGAATTTTATATCAATATATAGAACGGCGGCAGGGCCCCAGGGACATTAAGGCCATGGGCTTTGATTCAGCATTAGTGGACAGGGTTTTGCGACTGGTAAATATAAATGAATACAAACGCAACCAGTTTTGCCCGATTATCCGTGTTTCACCCAAAGCATTTGGCGTAGGGCGAAGGGTGCCTATTGTGGGCAAATACCTGTCCTGAATCAATGCACAAATGTGACCACTGCATTCTGCGTAGTACTGCCGACGGTAATATTTTGTGATAAAATCAGTTCTGTTTCTGTCAAAGAAACAAGGTTAAAAGTGCTGCTGCCACCAGTAAAAAGTGTAGCAGAGATGAATAATTGGGTTTCACTATTCTGAAAACTCCAGGTGAAAGGATTGGTTTGCGGGTCTCCGGCATTGCATTTAGCAGGTCCTTCATCCAGTACGCCTGAACCATTGGAAGCAAAAGTGAGGATGTTATCTTTCTGGCAGGCTTGCAGTAAAGCAGAAACATTGGTACCGCCTACCGTTGCAGTGCTGAATTTCCAGGTACTTTGTGTGATCAGTTGCGTTTTTGTTTTTGGTGCCGGTGTATTATCATCTTTCTTATTGCAGGATACTAAAACTACAACCGGTAAAAGAAGGGCCAGGGTTGCCACTGAAAGTATTGTACGCATATGCGGGATTTATTGCAACAAGATAAACATTCTTTTCAAGGATAAAAACGGGGAAATACGCTAAAAAAGCACTTTAATTACTACCGGCCATCATATCGGCAAATAATTTGCTAACTCCCAATTCGTAATTTGTGACACATAATATCATTTTATGCTGAAAACTGCAGAAGATATACGGCAACTGAATGAAAAGATCAGCCGGGCCGGACAATTCGCTGATACATTGAAACAGGAAATCGGACAGGTGATCGTAGGGCAAACCTATATGCTGGACAGGCTGCTTATTGGCCTGCTGAGTAATGGGCATGTCTTGCTGGAAGGTGTACCCGGATTGGCCAAAACATTAACCATCAAGTCGCTGGCGCAGGCCATACATGCAAAATTCAGCCGGATTCAATTCACACCCGATCTGTTACCGGCCGATGTGATTGGTACTATGATATACAACCAGCAACGAAATGAGTTTGTGGTTCGCAGGGGCCCCATTTTTGCCAATTTTATTCTGGCTGATGAAATTAACAGGGCACCGGCCAAGGTGCAAAGTGCTTTACTGGAAGCCATGCAGGAAAGACAGGTAACCATCGGTGATTCTACCTATAAACTAGAGGAGCCTTTTTTAGTTCTCGCCACACAAAATCCGCTGGAGCAGGAAGGTACATATCCACTGCCGGAGGCGCAGGTCGATCGTTTTATTATGAAAGTAATTGTTGGTTATCCTTCCATGAAGGAAGAGCAGCTTATCATCCGCCAAAATGTGCAGGGTCTTACAATACCTGCAATAAAGCAGGTGGTTTCGGTGCAGGAAGTACTGCAGGCAAGGGACCTTACAAGGCAGATTTATATGGACGAAAAGATTGAACAGTATATTTTGGACATTGTATTTGCTACAAGAAAGCCTGAAGACTTTCGATTAGAAAAACTGAAGCCGCTCATTTCTTATGGTGCTTCCCCCAGGGGCAGCATCAATTTAGGTTTAGCTGCAAAAGCACAGGCATTTCTGAATAAAAGAGGATTTGTAATCCCCGAAGATGTAAGAGCCGTTTGCAAGGATGTGCTCCGGCACCGTATTGGTCTTACGTATGAGGCAGAGGCCGAAAATGTAAATGTTGAAGATATTATAGAGGAAGTGTTGAAAAAGGTGAATGTCCCCTAATAGTTAAAAAGTAGACAGGTTTAAAGGTTAAAAAGTGCTTACTACCGCAGAAATAATAAAGAAAGTAAAAGAACTGGAGATCAAAAGCAAGAAGCTTACCAGTGACCTGTTCACCGGGGAGTACCACAGTGCATTTAAAGGGAAGGGTATGTCTTTTAAAGAAGTGAGGGAGTATGCGGCCGGAGATGATATCCGGTTCATCGACTGGAATGTTTCTGCCCGATTTGGCCATCCCTTTAGCAAATTGTTTGAAGAAGAAAGGGAACTCACGGTTATGCTGCTGGTGGATATCAGCAACAGTTCGTTATTCGGAACTACGTATGCAAAGAAAAGAGATTTGATAACAGAGGTCGGGGCTGTATTAAGTTTTTCTGCGGTTAATAATGCGGATAAAGTGGGGGTGATATTTTACAGCGATAAAGTGGAGGCATATGTTCCGCCTAAAAAAGGGAAGCAGCATGCCTTATATATCGTTAGGGAACTATTGAGCAAAGAACCATCCGGAAAAGGAACTGCTTTACAAACCGCCCTTCGGTATTTTAACAATGTTACCCGGCAGAAAAGTATTGCGTTTGTGCTGAGCGATTTTTTAGATGCCGGTTATGAAGATGCTCTCCGCATAGCCGCCAAAAAGCATGATGTGATTGGTATTAAAATTTATGACAAAATGGATCAGCAATTGCCTGAGGCCGGCATGTTACTGACGGAAGATTTGGAGAGTGGACAAACCCGCTGGGTGGACAGCAACAATGATTTTGTACGTTTCAGCTATGAAAAAGAATTCTTCCGGGTGGCAGAGTATTGCTCCAATGTCTTTAAAAAGGCCGGTTGCGACCTGCTGCATGTAAAAACAGGTGAAGATTATGTCAGGGTCCTACAGCGTTTCTTCCTCAGCCGTAACCGATGAATAATGAAGTTTAACCACTCCATATTTTTCTTTTTACAATTTTTAATTGCATTCTCTGCAACGGCCCAGCAAGGTGCTTCCATTAAATCATCGGTTGACAAGAACAGGATACTGATCGGTGAACCGTTGTTACTAAAAGTAGAAGCAGTGTTTAAAAAAGTAAGCTCCGGTACGCTTCCGGTTGATAGTATTCCGCACTTTGAACAATTGGAGAAGCCGCTGATTGACTCTGTTATAACAAATGACCGAATAACAATCCGGGGCATTTTTAAGCTTACGAGTTTTGATTCCGGCCATTGGGTAATACCTTCCTTTTCTTTATCAAAAAATGTGAGAACGGATACCATACCCGTGGATGTAGTATTCAGTGACTTTGATCCTGCACAGGATTATCATGATATAAAGGACATTTTAGAAGCGGAGCCTGAAAAGCAAAAGATAGCCTGGTGGTGGTATATGGCAGCTGCCTTGTTGGCAGCGGGGGTGCTTGCCATTTATTTTCGAAAGAAAAAAAGGCCTTTGCCGGCAACTACTATCAAGGTATCTGTCAATCCGTATGATGACGCCATGCAACAAATGTCCGGTTTGAAAAACAAAAAATTGAGTGGTAAAGAATTTCATACGGAACTTACGGCAATTTTCAGGCTGTACCTCTACCGGAAAAATGGAATCTTATCCCTGCAAAAAACTACAGATGACCTGGTTGTTCAACTCAGGGACATTGGCATGGGTAAAGAACAATTTGAAAAATTGTCGCAATCGTTAAGGCTGGGTGATTTTGTAAAATTTGCAAAGTTCAATCCATCAGTACAGGAAAACGAAACCTGCTTTGAGGATATCCAAAAAGCAATAATGCATATTGAAAAAACGGAAACAAAAAGCTTCCTTTAAGAGCTATGCTCTACGACTTTATCAGGCATATGAGTTTTGCTAACCCGGTTATGTTCGGGTTGTTCGCTTTATTACCTGTACTCATACTATGGTATGTAAAAAAAAGTGATAGTAAACAAGCCACTTTCAAAGTGTCAACTACCCGTGGGTTTACTGTTACTTCCTGGAAAAACAGGTTTCGTCATCTTCCTTTTATTTTTCGTTTGCTGGCTTTAGGTTCCTTAATTGTAGCATTAGCCCGGCCACAAAAAAGGAATGAAGAACAACGTACGGAAGGAGAGGGGATTGATATTGTTTTGTGCATGGACGTAAGTGGCAGCATGGGTTCGAGGGATATTCTGCCATCCCGCATGGAAGTGGCCAAAGAGGTGGCAGAGGAGTTTGTGCGAAGCCGGCCGGTCGACAGGATCGGATTGGTCATTTTTTCCGGCGAAAGTTTTACCCAATGCCCTGTTACAACCGACCGAAATACCCTGATAACCCAAATCCAGAACCTGGAAAGCCGCCGTTACCTGACAGACGGAACTGTGATAGGAGAGGGATTGGCTACTGCAGTTGACAGGTTATCACAAAGCAGTGGTAAAAGCAAAGTGATTATTTTGCTGACAGACGGCAAAGAAGATCCGCCTGAAACGAGGTTGATTGATCCACTCACTGCGTTGGAAATTGCTAAATCAAAAGGGGTGAAGGTTTATACAATTGGTATGAGTGCTGCTGCTTCGTCAGTACCGGAGATAACAAACAAACCACCTGCTAAAAACCCGGCTATTGATTTCCTGGATGAAGAACTGCTGAGGAAAATAGCTGCGGAAACCGGCGGCCGTTATTTCAGGGCAAGGGATAAAGACGGATTAAAGGAAACTTACCGCCAGATAGACCAGTTGGAAAAATCAAAAATTGAAACCACTTCTTACAAAAAGTATGAAGAACGGTTCTTCCCATTCGTAATGGCGGCACTTGTATTCTTATTTGCTGAGGTGATACTGCGATCCACGGTCTTCAGGAAATTTCCCTGAGGGAATATTCATTTAACTTGCAGCATAATGAAAGCAAGAGTTTACAAATCTACCGGCAGCTGGTATACCTTAAAAGATGAGACCGGAAAATTCTGGAATGGCCGAATGAAAGGGGTGCTAAAGCTGGATGATATTACCAGTACCAACCCTGTGGCTGTGGGTGATTGGGTGGATGCAACGCCTGAAAATGACCTGGAGAGTACTGCTACTATCAATGATATCCTTTCCCGGAATAATTATATCAACCGACAGTCGCCCCGGCATAAACACCAGCACCATATTGTAGCGGCTAACCTTGACCAGTCGATGCTGATAGCCACTTTAAGAGAACCACGGACCTCCCAGGGGTTTATTGACCGTTTCCTCGTGGCATCTGAAATGTATCATGTGGCAGCACTGATCGTTTTTAATAAAAGTGACCTCTATAAAAGCAAAGAGCTGGAAAAATATGAAGCCTGGAAAGAAATGTATGAAGCCATTGGTTATAAAGTACTGCTGGTAAGCGCCGAAAAAAAAGAGGGAATTGATGAACTGACCACATTGTTAAAAGGAAAGGTTACACTGGTTAGCGGCCACAGCGGTGTGGGTAAATCATCACTGCTGAATGTAATTTTTCCCGGCATGAACCTGAAGACCGGTGACATCAGCGGATGGAGCGGTAAGGGACAGCATACCACCACTTTTGCAGAAATGTTTGATTTGCCGGAAGGGGGGCAGATCATCGATACACCCGGTATGCGGGAATTTGGTTTGGTGGATATCAGCCGCCAGGAATTATCGCATTATTTTCCGGAAATGCGGGACAGGCTGAACGATTGCCAGTTCAACAATTGCCTGCATATGAACGAACCCGGTTGTGCCATTAAAGATGCCGTAATAAACGGTGAAATACATGAGGACAGGTATGTGAGCTATGTCAGCATACTTGATTCCATCGAAGAGAAAAAGTATTAAGCTATTTTCTGCTGGCCTTCGTTGAAGAATTTTTCCTCCAGGGCATTGGCAAGTTCCACAACAGCTTTATTGTCTTTACTCAGGGCATCCCGGGTTTTGGTAGGGAACAGGGAAACACCATTATAAATACTGTAATGAAGGGTAATGTTATGGCCTTTGTAGCGGAATTCCCAATCAATGGTGTCAAAATCATCTTCCTTGTTGGAAAACCTGACATTAAAATCCTGGCTCAGGATGTTGGCAGCACGGTAGAATTCTTTCAATCCTCCGTCATCGGCGATTACGGCTTCGGTACAGCCGAGTGTGGTTCGTAGGGTGAGGCTCATAGTTAAGGTATTTTAGCTTTTTCATTAGACAGGATTTTATAACAATAAGCTGCACTTAATGTTAACTTAACTTCTGAATTTTTTTGCTTTTTTCGCATCTTTTGTGGCCTTCGGGTCGCCGCTTAGAATCTTCTCAGCACCTACATTCTTTCCGTTGGTAGGGCAACCCGATTTCCTTTTAAAAAGGTTGCTCAGCATCCCGCAGGATGATAATAACACCATGAAACTCAGGCCAAGAGCAAAAAATCGAAGGGTTTTCATTGTATAGCTTGTTTGAATAACGAATTTAAGCGGAATTAATTGCCTGGGTATAGTAAAGTTACGAGATGGTAATGATGCAGGAGGTTGGAGGTCTGATGTATGAAGTCTGAATACAGCGTTCAGAAGTTGTAGTATCTACAAGAGTTTTATACATCAACGTAATGATGAAACTCATACCTCTGACTTCAGACCTCTAAACTCCGACTCTTGACTTCCGGCCTCAGTCTTCGGTTTTCTGTTCCCTGAACCAATCCGCATACCTGATATAGTTATTGGCAATCCGGTCTATCTGGCCATGAACCAGTTCCTGTGGGATGTCTTTTACCTTTTTTGCAGGCACACCGGCATAAATGCTTCCGGCTTCGCAAATAGTATTTTCTAATACTACTGCCCCGGCGGCAATAATGGTGTTGCTCTGTACTACACAATTGTCCATTACAATAGCACCCATGCCCACCAGCACATTATCATGCAGAGTACACCCATGTACGATTGCATTGTGACCGATAGAAACATTATTGCCGATAGTGGTGCCATACTTTTGATAAGTACAATGGATGCAGGCGCCATCCTGGATGTTTACTTTATTGCCGATCCGGATAAAATTGACATCACCCCTTACTACGGTATTGAACCAAAAGCTGCAGTCATCACCTGTCGTTACATCACCGACGATGGTGGCATTGGGGGCAATGAAATTGTTGTTACCGAATTGGGGATGTTTATTTTCTACGGGAAGTATTACCGGCATGATGAGTTCGTTATTTATTTTATTTCAATGGTGCTGCAAAGTTGCGGAAATTCTTTGCGTCTTTGCATCTTCTTTGCGACCCCCTGAGTGCCAGCAAGCAGGTTTGCGGTGAAATACGATATTTGCTTTAATGAATCAGCGGGAACTCTTTTTGCGACATGTAGGCCAGACCTCACCTGCACCGCTTGCACTGGAAATAGTGAAAGCCGACTGCTGCACTTTGTATGATGTAGCCGGAAAGGAATATATTGACCTGATCGGCGGCATCAGTGTGGCGAATGTGGGGCACAGGCACCCCAAAGTGATAGCAGCCATACAACAGCAACTGGAAGCTTATCTGCATGTGATGGTGTATGGAGAATTTGTAGAAAGTCCGCAGGTGCAATATGCCCAATTACTGATAAAACATTTACCGGCATCTTTAAACTCCGTTTATTTCACCAATTCCGGAGCTGAAGCAGTAGAAGGGGCTATGAAACTGGCCAAGCGGGTTACGAATCGAACACAGATCATCGCTTTCAAAAACTCCTATCATGGCAGTACTCAGGGTGCTTTAAGTATAATAGGTGATGAATACTGGCGCAATGCCTTTCGGCCCTTGCTGCCGGATGTGCTGCACCTGGATTATGGTTCA
>DASUDW010000078.1:0-3064 GCA_036275415.1 Chitinophagaceae bacterium
GCAGCCAGTTTCAGCGCCAATGTTCCTCCGGTGGAGGTAGACATGATGATCACTTTATTCCCGAGTTGTTTGCCAATGGCATACGCCTCTTTGGCCGAATTCCATACACCTTCGGCGGTAAAACTGGCTAATGGAGCTGAAGTATCAACGCCATGTGCATCGAGGCGGCTCAGGTATAAATTGCATCCAAACTTTTGAGCAAACTCATAATGCACCGGATCACCTTCTTCCTGCGATGCGGAGAACCCGTGCAGGTATACGACAGCATATTCCGTTTTTTGTTTTACAGAATCATTGTACCATAGGATCCTTGCTTCATTATCCGGCTTTAATTTATGTTTAGCCTCCTCATTTTTTATGAATTGCTCCAGTGCCGCGGCTTCTGCCGGTATAGCAGGCAGATCTGTTTTATATGTTGGGGATGATGGCTTAGGCCCTAAAAAGTAAACAACAATAAGCAGTAAAAGGAAGAGCCCCAGCCATTTAAGGAATTTCATATTAACTGTTTTCCTAAAACTACACTAAATCCCTGTTTTTCAATACAGATAATCATCATATAATGTCTTTTTCATTTGCTGCCCCCGTTTAATAGCCGTACCTTTGCCGGCCGGAAAAGTTGATAAGTTGATAAGATGAAGAGTTAATCAGTTAATACCTTCATTTCCATAATCTTAAATAAAAATTATGGGCTATCAGAATTTTGAAGAGCTGGAAGTTTGGAAGAAAGCCAGGGAATTGAAGAATGAAATTTCACAGTTAGTGAAAAGTTTTCCTGCTGAAGAGAAATACAGATTGGCAGATCAGCTTATTCGAAGTACCAGGTCCATAAATTCACAGATTGCAGAAGGACATGGTCGAAGAACCTGGCCTGACAGGTTACGGTTTAGTGTAATTGCCAGGTGTTCATTGAGTGAAACTTTGAATCATCTGATTGATGCTTTTGATGAAAATTATATTACGGAAGAACAATTAAACTATTTCAGAAATAAAATAAATGAGGTTGAAAAATTATTGAACGGATACATCAGCTATTTAGAGAAAAAATCAAATGCGAATTAGCCTGTTAACCTGTTAACTTTTCAACTTTTTAACTCAGAGTCATGGACATCAGAAACATAGCCATCATTGCCCACGTTGACCACGGAAAGACCACATTGGTTGACAAGATCTTACATGCTACCAAGGTGTTCCGGGAAAACCAGGAAACCGGGGAACTGATCATGGACAGTAACGACCTGGAACGGGAACGGGGTATCACTATCTTTAGTAAGAATGCTGCCGTTACGTATAAAGATGTAAAGATCAACGTAATTGATACACCCGGCCACGCCGATTTTGGTGGGGAAGTTGAAAGGGTTTTGAAAATGGCCGATGGGGTTATTTTGCTGGTAGACGCTTTTGAAGGGCCCATGCCGCAAACAAGATTTGTGTTGCAGAAGGCTTTGCAACTGAACCTGCACCCTATAGTGGTGATCAATAAAGTAGACAAACCTAACTGCCGGCCGGATGAAGTGCATGATGCAGTGTTTGAACTGTTCTTTAACCTCGATGCAACAGAGGAGCAATTACACTTCCCCACTTATTACGGAAGCGGTAAGAATGGCTGGTTCAATGATTCGCTGACACAGATTGATAATATCAATCCCCTGCTCGATGGCATATTGAAACATGTACCTCCGCCAAAAATTAATGAGGGTCCGCTGCAAATGCAGATCACATCGCTGGATTATTCTTCTTTCCTCGGCCGTATAGCCGTAGGTAAAGTAAGCCGTGGCTCTATCAAAGAAAACCAGCCGGTAGCATTGATGCAGGCAGACGGCAGTATTAAGAAATCAAGAGTAAAAGAACTGTATGTGTTTGAAGGAATGGGGAAGAAGAAAGTATCTGAAGTAATTGCGGGAGACCTTTGTGCTGTGGTGGGTATTGAAGATTTTAATATTGGAGACACTATTGCTGATGCCGAGAATCCTGAGGCATTACCTGTTATCAGCGTGGATGAACCAACCATGAACATGCTGTTTTCGATCAATAACTCTCCTTTTTATGGCAAAGATGGAAAGTTTGTTACTTCCAGGCACCTGCGTGACAGGCTGATGAAGGAAACAGAAAAGAACCTGGCTTTAAGGGTAGAAGATACAGACAGCGGTGACAGTTTCCTGGTATATGGCCGTGGTATCCTGCACCTGGGTATCCTGATTGAGACTATGCGCCGGGAAGGATATGAATTGACGATTGGCCAGCCGCAGGTAATTGTTAAAGAGATCAATGGGGTTAAATGCGAACCTTATGAGAACTTAGTGGTGGATGTGCCGCAGGAATATGCCAGTAAAGTAATCGACCTGGTAACCAGAAGAAAAGGTGAAATGCATGTAATGGAAACCAAAGGAGAAATGCAGCACCTGGAATTTGAAATCCCCTCAAGAGGATTGATTGGCCTTCGTTCACAAATGCTCACCAATACGGCCGGCGAGGCAGTAATGGCACACCGCTTTACAGAATACAAACCCTGGAAGGGACAAATACCCGGAAGAAACAACGGCGTACTCATCTCAAAATTCCAGGATAAAACGACCGGCTACTCTATAGACAAACTGCAGGACAGGGGAACCTTCTTTGTAGATCCGGGAGAAGATGTTTATGCCGGACAAATTATTGCGGAAAACATCAAACCGGGAGACCTGGTGGTGAATGCTACAGAAGGCAAGAAACTTACGAACCACCGTGCCAGCGGCAGTGACGATGCCACCCGGATTGCCCCCAAGACTCTGATGACACTGGAAGAATGCATGGAATACATCCAGCAGGATGAGTGCATAGAGGTAACTCCGAATTTTATCCGTATGAGAAAAGTGGTTTTGAACGAGGAGGAGAGAAAGAAAGTGCAGAAGCGGATGGAGGCAGATGCCGTTTAATTAATTCTGATTTCAACTTAATTATTACAGCAAATACTTACCGGTATTTGCTGTTTTTTTACATTTGTCTGCATGCCGGATATAGTTTCAGCAACCAACGATCTTTTGCACCAATACTTTGATAAAGTACTGGTGATGACGGTGGCCCGTTT
>DASUDW010000079.1:0-2346 GCA_036275415.1 Chitinophagaceae bacterium
TGGTTATTTTGACAAGGATGCTGACCAGGGATACTGGTGGCCTTCTGATGCCAGGCCCAATAACCCGGCCAACTGGTTATCCAATAGTGACCTCCGGGAACAAATTAAAAGTATCAAGTCACTACACACCCTGCTGATCTCTGACGCCTGCTTCAGCGGCGGGATATTTAAAACAAGGGATGTGACCGCTTTTACAGATGCCCCCAACGATATTTTACAATTGTATAAAATGCCCAGCCGCCGGGCCATGACGAGCGGTACCCTGACCACTGTACCCGATAATTCTGCCTTCCTCGAATACCTGGCCAAAAACCTGAAGCAAAACAGTACCCGGTACCTTTCTTCGCAGGAGTTGTTTTATCGTATGCGCAGTGCCGTGATCGGCAACTCGCCGGTAGTACCGCAAACCGGCATTATTTACCAGGCAGGCGATGAGGGCGGTGATTTTATTTTTGTGCTGCGGTAAAAAGTATCAGAATCCCCGCAAAGCATTTCTGTCCCGCTGCAGCCAGTTGGAGGCGGGATAAGCAGCGTTCCGGTCAATGGTATGAATGGCATAGGCCTGTCTTGACCGGCCGCTGGTATTGGGTAAACTATAATGCGGCAGCAGTCCATGTAATACGATGCAGGCACCTTTCTTTACTTCCAGCGGCACCATGCCTTCCATGGAATAGGGCTCATCATCCAGCAGCTGCATTTCGGTCCCTCCTCCTTCTTTTCTTTTAAACCAGGAACGTAACGTGGTGTGATGACCGCCGGGTTTGGCCCAAAGGCAACCGTTTTCTTTTGTGGCATCTTCCAATGCAAACCAAAAACCGATACAGGATTCCGGTTCGGTGTAAAGAAAGCTGCTGTCCTGGTGAATATCCACCACCCCTCCTATGCGGGCATGTTTGAAGATCATCATACTCTGGATGAGGACATGGCCCTGCAGGCCCAATGCTGCGGAGAGTTGTTGCAGTTGCGGGGAACGGGAAAAGGCCTGAAAGACCGGGTCAAGGTCATGCAGGGCATGGCCAATTTTATTGAGTGAGTAAAATAAGCTGTTCTTTAGCTGACCATCCTGACCGAATGCATCTTTTTCAAAAAAGAAAGAGATCTTGTCACTGGAATCCAGGAAATAATCATCGGTGGTCTGGCTCTGGTAGGAGGTTTGAAATACCGAAGGGTGACCTTTATAATCATAGCTTTCCGCCAGTTGCTGTGCCCTTTCCATCAGTGCATCACAAGCGGCGGGGGTGTTGAAGTTTTCCAACACCAAAAAACCGTTAGCATCAAATTGTTGACGTAAGCCGGAAGTCATGATTCATTGATTGAATAAATAAAGATAGGTTCATTTCACCTTTGGCTGAACGGTTAAAAATCATACACCAGCTCAACACCGAGTATCACCTCAAAGCCCAGCATACCTTTGGCGATGGTGAGGTCGGTACTGTTATACATTTCAGTGCGGTCATTACAGTTGAGCACCACCTGCTTTTTATGGCCCTTGTATTTGATACGGATATATGGCCGGGCACAACTGCCATATTTGCCTTTGGATAAATTTCCTTTTGAAATAATGGGAGTATGTACTTTCTGCGAGGTGCCGTGATTATGAAAATTCAGCCACATCAATAAAAACAGAACGAATGAACCGGCCGTCAATGAATGATAAAGCAGGTGCAACGGGAAGGACCTTGTGGCAAAATAAGGGGCCAGCCGTTTGCGGAGCAGCAGGGTAAACAGCAAACCGGCAACGATCATTATACCTGCACTAATAAAGGGTGATATAAAAGTTGCCCTGTATAAATCTACCTGCCCGTACAGGGCAAGCATGGCCAGTATGAAAAGTAAAAAACAGGCCCTGGTGACCAGTTTATAATGGCGGGGATTTTCGCTGCTTTTTGCCATAATAGAAAAGTATTAAAAATAGAACTCAAAGGATTTCCGTCTGATAGTCTATACTAAGCCGGTAATACCCCAAACAATTTATCACTGCCACTTCTTCAGTATAAATTCTGTCGGTATTGACTTCCCCTTTACCAGCCAGGCAATTCCGAAGAGCAGGAGCAGGATGACCTCCATGATATAGACAAAACGGCCCCATAGCCAGGTATCCATTCCCTTAACCAGTATAGACACTGCTAATACCAGCAAACATAACAGCATACCCCAGCCGCAAATAAGGTATACCCTGCCCTCTGCATTATGGAGCATTTGCTTCGCAGGCTGCCGCCTGAAATTAATAAGGCTCAACAACGACATGGCCAGGAAAAACAGGGCAGCAAAACCCAGGTGCAATTGGCCGGCCAGCCCGGAGGAGACAAAAATGTGTATGTTATCGGTGATCTTTTCTGCAGAGGC
>DASUDW010000080.1:0-8657 GCA_036275415.1 Chitinophagaceae bacterium
ACCCCAATTCTCCGGAGTTTTCTATCTAATAGTGAATATTAAATTACCGGATAGTTGTACTGAGATTGTGTCTCAGTACCGGCTTTGCCAAAAGCCGTCAAAAAGTAGCAGTAATATTCCTTCATACAATATCGCCTGCCGGTTTTGCAGCTGGCCCGAACGGAATGTTCTTTGCCACCGCTTGCGGAGTATACCCTGTCCCCCGCTGGCGGGGGCCGGATCGCCAAAGTTTTTGCATCTCCAAACTGGGGTGGATAAGAAATCTGGCACCAGCGTTATCTCCACCCCTGTTCGGAGACTCACTGTAACCCTAGCACTTCCCCCGCCTGCGGGGGATAATGAAAACCCTAAATTTCGTAAAGCTCTACTTCAGAGAACTCAACTTCTTCTCAATCCATTCTTCCAGACAACTATGAACCCATTGTATATTCGTCAGCACTTCGTTATTAGTAAATCGAAGCACAGTAAAACCGGCTTCTTCCAATGCCTTCTGTCTTTGTTCATCATTCTTTCTTACCTCTTCCAGTTCATGAATGCTTCCATCCACTTCAACGATCAGCATTAATTCCTTACACATGAAGTCAGCAATATAGTTCAGTACAGGCCGCTGCCGCCGAAAGCCATAACCTTTCATTTTACCTGCACGGAGAACATACTTCCATAAACAAGCTTCTGCTTTGGTCATTCCCTTTCGCAGACGGTTGGCGTTTGGTTGCAGGTTCTTGTTGTAAAAATGATTGCTGTATCCTTCGGTCATCTGTTGAAATTACAAAACCTTCCTGGCATTGCTCAATGTAACCGCTAATATTCACTGCAATAAAAAAGCCACTTCCTTTTTTTGCCTTTGTTGCTGTTGTGTACAAGCCATACGGGCTGGCAAATCACCAATTTATCTGCCGGAGGCACGACAAACGAATGGAGGAAACCCTGACTTCGGCCTTAGGTGAGGCTAACACACAAAACAATACACAACACCAACAGCGGCGTAAAGACCGGTAAAATCAGGATATAATCAACAGGCTGTAAATCTTTTTCAGTATAAGACACTCCAGCATGAAGAAATAATAACCCGCTGTTATTCCGGATTTTATCCGGAGATGTCCCGGTGATAAGCCGGTCTAAAAAGGACCGGGATATCTCCGGGTCATATACATCATAACAACCCATTAAAATCAGATTAGCGGCACTATTTTTTCGGTATTTCCGGTCTTCTGTAAGCAATGGCAAAGCTTTTATCTTTATTGCTAGATCAACCTTCAATTCCATATTATGAGTACAAAAAAGTTATCAGCGACACAATCCAAAGAGCTGCTTATTGGGTTAAAAACCCGTTTTGAGAAAAATGCCAATCGGCACAAAAACATTGAATGGGCTAATGTACAGGCAAAACTGGAAGCCAGTCCCGGCAAACTGTGGTCACTGAATCAAATGGAAGCCACCGGCGGCGAGCCGGATGTGATTGGTTATAACGAGAAAATAAAGGAGTATCTGTTCTGTGATTGCTCCGCAGAAAGTCCTGCCGGCCGCAGAAGTTGTTGTTATGATGCTGCCGCCCTGGCCTCCCGCAAAGAAAACAAACCCAAACACAGCGCTATGGCTATGGCAGCAGAGATGGGAATTGAAATACTAACAGAAAAAGAATACAGGGACTTACAGCTACTTGGCGAATTCGACCTCAAAACATCCAGCTGGATAAAAACACCGGATAACATCCGCAAACTCGGCGGAGCCCTTTTTTGTGACCGTCGGTATGCCACCGTCTTCACCTATCACAACGGTGCAGAATCTTATTATGCGGCACGGGGCTTCCGGGGTTTATTATATGTTTGATTATTTTGATTACAATTATTTCAAACAACCTCAGTAATCTTCTTTTTGATCCTGCACTGGAAGGCAATAAGATAAAAGACCATTAACCGAAAGATTTTCTGTTGCTCACTTCACCCTGCAATTCCGTAACTTGTAGAACAAAAACCAGCAATATGAGATGGTTAAAAAAATCTCTCAAAATCGCAGGTATTACCCTGCTTTCTTTAATACTGCTGGCCTTTATTATTCCTGTTGTATTCAAGAAGCAGGTGCAGAACCTGGTAAAAAGAGAAATCAATAAACAATTCGACGCCAAAATAGATTTCACTGATGTAAAACTTTCCTTGTTCCGTCATTTTCCCAAAGCTACTATCACTATTAAAGGCCTGAGCATTGTGGGCAAAGATGACTATGCCAAAGACACTTTGCTTGCCGCCAGGAATGTTGATCTGACTGCCAATATCTTCAGTGTACTGAAAGGCAAAAACATCAAGGTTCATGGTCTTTATATTCAGCACCCAAGGATACATTTACTGGTGAATAAGTTTGGCAAGGCCAACTGGGACATTGCAAAGGCCTCCACCGACACCAGCCATGCAACAGATACGACGGTATCCGCATTTAAACTCTCTTTGAAAAAATACAAGATCAGCAATGGCTACCTGGAATATGCCGACAAACAATCTGATACGTACACCGAGCTCAAAGGATTAAATCACAGCGGCAGTGGCAATCTTACAGCGGATGTTTTCACCCTGTCAACTTCTACTAATGCTTTATCTGCCAGATTTGTACAAGATGGCATCCCCTATTTGTACAATGCGAAGGCAGATATTAATGCAGCTATCCAAATTGACAATAAAACAAATACCTACCGGTTCAAAACAAATGATATACAACTGAATGCATTAAAACTTACTGCCGAAGGATTTGTTCAGATGTTAAATGCCGAAACATTCAAAATGGATTTCATTTTCAGCTCACCCAACAATGATTTTAAGAATATCCTGTCTATGGTGCCGGCCCTATACACAAAAGATTTCGCTGAAATGAAAGTTGCCGGCGAGGCATCTTTTAGTGGTTTTGTAAAAGGAGTTTACTCACCACAGGAGATTCCGTCTTATGATATCAAACTGCTGGTAAAGGAAGGCTCCTTCCGGTACCCTGACCCGCCCAAACCTGTTAAGAACATCAACCTGCACCTGCATGTATTAAATGCTGATGGCAAACCTGATAATTCCATAATAGATATAACCAATGGCCATTTGGAATTTGACAACGAGCCTTTTGACTTCAATTTTACTTATAAAAATCCGCTGACCATACAGTACATAGATGCCGGGGCAAAAGGGAAAGTGAACCTGTCACAGCTTTCCCAATTTATTAAACTGCCGGAAGGCACTCAACTCAAAGGGCTGGTATGGGCTGATGCTTTTGTAAAAGGCCCGCTGAAAGCAATTGAAGAACAAACCGGCCCTTTCAGCGCCGGAGGTTTCTTTGACATACGTAACCTGTTTTACAGTGATATAAATTTTCAAACGCCATTACAAAACGGAAACATAAAAGCTACCCTCACACATACAGGCGGTATGGCCGACAAAACAGTTATTAATATTGCAGAAGGTCATATTGAAATGGGTAAAGACCCGGTTGATTTTTCATTGCAACTTAGTAACCCGGTAACAGCCGTTAACTTTAATGGTAAAGCAAAGGGAAGATTTACCCTGGAAAATCTAAGCCAGTTTATTTCAATGCCCAACGGCACTTCACTCAGCGGTATGATGAATGCAGAAATGGGTTTTGGCGGCAGCATGTCAGCATTCAGAAAAAGGGAATATGATAAAATAACAATGATTGGAGATGCCGGTTTTGAAAATGTGTTTTTCAAATCGGGTGTATATCCCGGTGGAATAAATATTTCCAAAACATCGCTTCTGTTCAATCCCAGTAACATATCACTTGGCAATTGTACGGGGAAATACCTTGGTACCCATTTTACTGCAACCGGAACATTGAATAATCTGATCGGTTATATGGTGGATAATCAGTTGCTGAGCGGTAGCCTGACTGTAACTGCAGATGACCTTAACCTGAATGAGTGGATGGGCATAACTGCAGTAGCTGATAGCAGCAGCAGTACATCTTCAGTTACATCTGCAGGTGCCTTTATTGTTCCCACTCAAATGAATTTTACAGTGAAAGCATCAGTAAATAAGGTTACGCATAATAAAGTTGACTACAACAATATATCCGGCAGCTTACAGATGAATGATGAAAAAATTTCATTACAAAACATAAGGGCCAATGCTTTGGACGGGAGCATACTCATCAATGGCTCCTATTCTACGAAAATCAATAAAGAAAAGCCGGATATCAGCCTGAGCTATGACATAAAGAACATGGATGTGCAAAAAGCATTCAATGCTTACAATACAATACAGTTCCTTGCACCTGTTGGTAAGTTTCTCTCGGGAAAACTGCACTCTCAACTCTCTATGACGGGAAATATGGATGGCAGTATGATGCCTTTGCTGAACAGCCTGACAGGCAAAGGAAATTTATTATTACTCGAGGGGGTGCTGGCCAAATTTGCCCCGCTGGAAAAAATGGCAGCAGTATTGGATATTGAACAGTTGAAATCAATCAGCGTAAAAGACATCAAAAACAATATTGAGTTCGCCAATGGCAAAGTGCTGGTTAAACCTTTTACGGTGAAAGTAAAAGATATTGAAATGGAGATAGCCGGATTTCATGGGCTTGACCAGTCGCTGGACTACGGTATTAAGATGAAACTGCCCCGGAGCATAATGGGCCCCAAAGGCAATAGCCTGGTTAATGACCTTATTGCAAAAGCTAATGCTAAAGGAATAACTGTTACACCTTCAGAAACAATCAGTTTACAATTAAAAGTCACCGGTTTTATCAGTAACCCATCTGTTTCAGTCAATCTTGAAAAGATGGCAGGTGATGCGATAAAGGAAGTAGAAGAACAGGCCAAAGATTTTGCCAAAGAAAAACTCGACAGTGCTACAAAGAAAACCAGGGATTCACTGGATGCCATCAGGAAACAGGCCGAAGAAAAAGCAAAAGAAAAATTGGCCGATGCCGGAATTGATACCACCAACCTCAATATTAAAAATGCTAAAGACACCCTCAAAGAACGGGTAAAGGATACACTGAAGAAAAAGCTGAAAAATGTGATTTTAAAGAACTAAATAAGCATAGCAAACTTTATGCTGTATCTGTTTCAGAAAAAAATAAACCACATAGTATCATAGGCACATAGGTATGATAGAAAGTTATTCTTATAAGAATTCCTATGTTTTTATTGTGCCTATGTGGTTCAAAAATTAATTAACTGGAACATTCAAAATGAGTAGTAACAACTTAAATAAGCTTTTCGGAATTTGGTTGTTTAGTCCTAAATTTGCCGCCCGGTTGTTCGGGTGGTGGCGCAGCCCGGTAGCGCACTTGCATGGGGTGCAAGTGGTCGCTGGTTCGAATCCAGTCCACCCGACTTCTTAAAGGGGAACTACCGGGTTCCCCTTTTTTCGGGCAGTAGCGCAGCCCGGTAGCGCACTACGTTCGGGACGTAGGGGTCGCTGGTTCGAATCCAGTCTGCCCGACTTTTTTAAAGCTCTGATATAAAAGAGCTTTTTTTTATGCCTTACTTTGTTTACATATTACAAAGCTTAAAAGACTCCAAATACTATATTGGAGAAACTGAAAATGTGGAAAACCGTCTAAAATTTCACAATGCCGGCCTTCAACGCTCTACCAGGCATAGAATTCCATTCAGGTTAGTGCTTTTTGAAGAATTTGACAACCGACATAATGCTCTAAAAAGAGAAAAAGAGATAAAAAGCTGGAAAGGTGGCAACAAATTCAAACTGTTGATTCAAGGCAGTAGCCCCGCTCAGCGGGGCACTACGTTCGGGACGTAGGGGTCGCTGGTTCGAATCCAGTCTGCCCGACCAGCAATGAAAGCAATCTTTAAACAGGATTGCTTTTTTTTGTGGCTGGTCCCCAGACTGCTTCAAACAGTCAGGCAGGGAATCCGATATGCCCCAATTCTAAAAGTTATGCCTGCTTTTGCAGGCATTTTCATTTCAATAGAAACAATGCTTTATCTTCGTCCCTTAATGAAGCTACTCATTAAGCAAGCACGGATCGTTGACCCCCACTCTCCTTTCAACGGACAAACAACCGATATTTTTATTGAACATGGCATCATTTCCCGGGTCGGGAATAACTTGGCTGTGGATGCAGACAAAGAAATTGCCTTTGAAGGCCTCTGCGTGTCACCCGGCTGGGTAGATATTTTTGCCAATTTTGCTGACCCTGGTTACGAATTCAAGGAAACCCTGGAATCCGGTGCCGCCGCAGCTGCTGCGGGGGGCTTCACTGATGTTTTTATCATTCCCAATACCAACCCTGTCATTCATAATAAGGCCACCGTTGAATACATCCTTCAAAAAAGCAAATCATTGCCGGTAAATGTGCATCCGTTGGGCGCTATTACCCGTAATACGGAGGGTAAGGAACTGGCTGAAATGTATGATATGAAGAACAGCGGGGCTATTGCTTTTTCAGATGGACTGAATACGGTACAGTCGGCCGGATTACTGGTTAAAGCGTTGCAATATGTAAAGGCATTTGATGGCATTATCATTCAGGTGCCGGATGACAAGACCATCAACCCGCATGGGCTAATGAATGAAGGTATTATTTCCACACAACTGGGCCTTCCCGGCAAACCTGCCATGGCAGAAGAACTGATCGTTGCCAGGGATATTAAACTGGCAAAATATGCTGAATCAAAACTTCACTTTACCGGCGTAAGTACCAAGAAATCACTGGAATATATACAACGGGGAAAAGACGGCGGGGCTTCGGTTAGTTGCTCGGTTACGCCTTATCACCTGTATTTCTCAGATGAAGACCTCACAGGCTACAATACTAATCTGAAGGTGAACCCACCCCTTAGAACAAAGGAGGAAAGAGAAGCCTTGAAAAAGGCTGTACTTGACGGAATGGTAGATTGCCTTGCCTCCCACCACCTGCCGCATGAAACCGACAGCAAGATCATAGAATTTGAATATGCCAAATTCGGCATGATTGGCCTGGAAACAGCTTATGCAGCGCTGAATACAGCCGTTACAGGCATCAGCCCAGAAAGATGTGTGGAATTACTGGCAGTGAATCCCCGTCAACTATTCGGTTTATCCCCTGCAACTATTGAAAATGGCAATGCTGCAGCATTAACATTGTTTTGCCCCGGGCAAAAGTGGACTGTCAATACTGCCGCCATACAATCAAAATCATTGAATTCACCCTTCCTGGGTAAAGAACTGACGGGAAAAGTTATGGGTACAATTTCCGGCGATAAAATCACCCTTCCATAAATAGTAATGATGAAATTCTCTCCTGCCCTGAAAGGAATTATTACCGCGGCTGTTATGATTGCTATTGCGCTGATAACATTTTATTCGGGCATGCCCGCCAATTCTTCTTTTCAATACCTGGTATATGCCGCATACGGTCTTGGCATTGTGTGGACATTGCTTGCTTACCGCAAATCAGAAAAATATACCGGCCTTTTCTGGGATACCTTTAACCAGGGCTTTCGTTGTTTTATTGTAATTACTTTATTAATGGTTTTGTTCACCGCTGTCTTCAGTAAAATGCACCCTGAATTTGCAGAAGAAGCGGCAAATTTCCATAAAGAAGACTTGATAAAATCCAATACGAAAACCCCGGCAGAGATAGAAGAAGCAATTAAGGAGTACAAAAACGGTTATACCCTGATGCTTGTTTACAGCTCAATTTTCGGATATTTGATCATCGGGGCATTTGTCACTGCCATTACTTCATTTTTGATCACCCGGAGAAGATAAAATTATGGACCTGTCCATCGTCATACCACTTTTAGATGAAGCCGAATCACTGCCGGAACTGACGGCATGGATCGAACGGGTAATGAATGAAAAGCATTACAGCTATGAAGTCATTTTTGTAGATGATGGGAGCAGTGACGGTTCATGGGCTGTTATCGAAAGCCTGCATGCGAAGAATCCTGCCATAAAAGGCATCAAGTTTCAGCGCAATTACGGGAAATCGGCAGCTTTAAATGAAGCCTTCCGGGCAGCTAATGGCGATGTAGTGATTACCATGGATGCAGACCTGCAGGACAGCCCTGATGAAATACCCGAGTTGCGCCGACTAATTATGGAAGAAGGTTATGATATGGTAAGCGGCTGGAAGAAGAAACGCTACGATAACACCTTGACCAAAAATATCCCTTCCAAGTTCTTCAATGCAGTAACCAGAAAAGTATCCGGCATTAAACTGCACGATTTCAATTGCGGGCTCAAAGCTTACAGCAACAGAACAGTAAAAGGAATTGAAGTTTACGGAGAAATGCACCGTTACATCCCGGTATTGGCCAAATGGGCCGGCTTTAAAAAGATTGGTGAAAAAGTAGTGGAGCACCGGGCCCGGAAATTCGGAAAGTCAAAATTCGGGTGGAACCGGTTTGTGAATGGTTTCCTGGACCTGCTATCTATCACATTTGTCGGAAAGTTTTCCAAGCGTCCGATGCACTTCTTTGGTCTCTGGGGAACATTATTTTTCCTGGCCGGGCTTGGCATTGCTGTTTATCTGATCATATCAAAGATCGTTGACAGTAGTTATGCCCTTACCAATAAACCCGGCTTTTTCCTGGCACTTACAGCCATCATAATCGGTATGCAATTATTCCTTGCCGGATTTATTGGCGAACTGATCTCCCGCAATGCCCCTGGCCGCAATTCTTATCTTGTAGAAAAGAAAACAGGTTTATAATGGCA